>NZ_JBBMFC010000025.1:0-44426 GCF_040096225.1 Hominiventricola aquisgranensis
TTACTGAATAAAATAAACGCAAGAGAAAAGTGGTGCCTGGCCTAACGGTCAAACACCACTTTGTCTACAGTCTGAGAACCGCACTGTATTGTGCGGTTCTCTTTTTCAAAAAAATAAACAGAGGTGGAGATTATGCGGCAACACACAAGAGGAATTGCCTGTATGCTGTTTTCAGCAGCCAGTTTTTCGCTTATGAATGTATGCGTTCACATGGCAGGAGATCTTCCGGCTATGCAGAAAAGTTTTTTTCGGAACCTTATTGCACTTGGAGTTTCACTATCGCTGATCTTATGGAAAAGAACCCCTCTTCGGATTCCGAAAGGACAGTTCAGACACTTGTTTTCCAGAAGTTTTTTTGGAACCATAGGAGTTGTCTGCAATTACTATTCAGTTGACCATATGCTTCTTTCAGATGCCACAATGCTTAACAAAATGTCGCCTTTTTTCTCCGCATTATTTGCAGTCTGGATATTAAAAGAAAAGATTACATGGGTGCATGTATCTTTCCTGGGAGTGGCTCTTGCTGGCTGCGCATTTATCTTAAAACCAGGAGTAGAAGGTTTGTTGTCGTCGGCTGCAATCGTTGCCTTGATGGGGGGATTATGTGCAGGAATCGCATATACAGAAGTGAGAAAGCTTGGAACCGGAGGCGTTGATAAGAACTGGATCATTTTATTTTTCTCTGCATTTTCCTGTATTTGTGCATTGCCATTTCTTGTTTTTGATTATGCTCCTATGACAGCCAGTCAGCTACTATTTTTGATCTTAGCTGGTCTGACAGCAACAGGAGGACAGTTTGGTGTGACAGCAGCCTATTGTTATGTGGCAGCAGCAGAAATATCTATCTATGATTATTCACAGATTATTTTTGCAGCACTGTTTGGATATTTATTTTTTGCACAGATCCCGGATCTGTATAGCGTAGTGGGATATATCATTGTATGTGCAGCTGCGATTGGAATGGCCATGTACAGTGAAAAAAGAAATCAGAAAATAGAACAGGATGGGAGAGAGATAAGATGAGTGTAAGTGTTTTCGAAATCGTCGGACCGATCATGATCGGTCCATCAAGTTCACATACAGCAGGAATGGCAAGAATAGGAATGATGACACATCGGATCGTTGGAGAGAACCCAGTGGATATTCATCTGGATCTCAGTCCAAAGATGAGGACAACTTATTCAGGACATCGGACAGATGCGGCATTATTTGGTGGAGTGATCGGGTTGACCGAAAGTGATCCGGATATCCGGCGGGCCATTGACCTGGCGCATGAGAGAGGGGTAAAGACATCGGTTGGTTTTCTGGAAAGTGGAAAATATCCGGAAAATACGGCTCTCCTGACTGTGAAGTGTGAAAATGGAGAGACTGTAAAGGTATTAGGTACGTCGGTTGGCGGTGGAAGTATTGCCATATCCGAAGTAGATGGTGTGAAAATGAATGTCAATGCAGATGCATGGCATCTTGTAATATGGAGTTCCTCTGAAATCCCGTCTGATATGTGGGAAGGATCCGTATCTGTACAGGTGGGAAAGAATGAGAGGGAATATATTTCTTGTATTTCTTTTGCAGATCAGCCGGATACGGAGCTCACTGAAAAAATCGCAGGGCTTTTGCAGGTCAGAAGAATGAAAACTGTGGCTCCGGTACTGCCGTATGGTATGACACGAATCTCCGAGAAGCTCTGCAGCTCCTGTGAGGAGGTCTGCAAAAAAGCGGCTGAAAAAGCATGCTCACTTACAGAGATTGCGATTGAATATGAGATGAAGCGATCTGGACATACCAGAGAGCAGATTCGTGAGCAGATGAAAAAGCATCTTGAACAGATAAAGAAATCTGTGGTCGAAGGAGAAAAAGGAAATCAAATGTTATACGGTCTGACATCTGGTCATGATGGTCCGAGGATGCTCAAGGCGATCGAAGATGGGAAGACCGTGTCTGGAGGAATTGTTCCAAAGGCGGTTGCAAGAGCTCTGGGAGTTATGGAATATAATGGTGCGATGGGATGCATTGTTGCAGCACCGACTGCAGGCTCTTCAGGTATCGTGCCTGGTTCGATGGTCACGGTACAGCAGGAATATGGTTTTTCTGATGAAAAGATTGAGGATGCTCTTTTTGTTGCAAGTCTCATGGGAGTTGTGATGGAAAACAGAGATGTATCTTTTTCAGGATCCGTGGGTGGATGTCAGGGAGAAGTGGGAGTGTCCAGTGCGATCACAGCAGCGGCAATTGCCAGTCTTTTCACAGATGATCCAGAGGCGATCACTCATGCGATGGCAATCTGTCTGAAAAATCTTCTTGGCCTGGTATGCGATCCGATTGCAGGGCCGATCGAAGTCCCCTGTATCAAGAGAAATGCGGTCGGTGTAGCCAATGCGTTCACGTCAGCAGATATGGCATTGGCGGGAATCCGCAGTTATATTCCGCCTGATGAAGTGATCGATGCACTGGTAGACGTGGAGAAGAGACTTCCTTCTGAATTGAGATGTGCGACAACAGGCGGTCTGGCATGTACAGCGACGGCTTGCAGACTCAGAGAAAAGCTGGAAAAAAAGAGCAATAAAAAATAAACAGAAACTTTGCAGTAACCAAAAAGGCATGTATAATGGAGGTAGACAGAAGAAATTATAATTTGGAGGACATCTCATTTGAAGACAATAAAAAGACTTTCCTTGTCAGAACAGGTTGTGCGTTCAATCGTGCAGTATGTTCAGGAAAATAATCTGCAGCCGGGAGATCAGCTTCCTACAGAAAATGAATTTGCAGAGAGCTTTGGTGTCAGTCGGACAAGTGTACGAGAGGCGATCAAAGCGCTTGGAATCAACGGAATGTTAAAATCAGTTCCAGGAAGGGGAACATTCCTGCAGCCACAGGCAGCAACGTTACATCTGGAGGATAATGGATTACTTCAGATGGAAGCGAAGACAAGCATCACGGAACTCATGGAAGTAAGAGCACCGCTGGAGGTGAAAGCTACAGAGCTTGCAGTGGAACGCTGCAGTGAAGAAGATATCCAGGTACTGGAAGAAATCTGCAAGAATTATCGGGCTGCAGTTGAAAACAATCAGGATCAGGCAAAGTGGGGAAAAAAATTTCACAGACAGATCGCTGAGATGAGTGGCAATGCCATGCTCAATACGGTATTACAGAGTCTTGCACATATGACAGATACCTACAGAAAAAATATGGCAGATGAAGACCGGGAAGTTGGATATTATGTGGAAAGCCATATGATCATTATAGAAGCTTTTAAGCGTAGAGATGTGCTTGCTGCAGCAGCAGAGATGGATCGCCATATGCAGAGAACACTGATCGGTCTTACAGAGATGGTTGCAGAAGATAATGCTACAAAATTTATCTATAAGCAGCCGAAGAAAAAATAGGAACAAGAGGAAAAGCAATGGAATTCAGACCCTGTATTGATATACACAATGGTAAGGTGAAGCAGATCGTAGGTGGAAGTCTGCGGGATGAAGGCAGTCAGGCAAGAGAAAATTTTGTGTCTGAACAGGATGCAGCATTTTATGCGGAACTTTACCAGAGGCAGGGCATCCACGGTGGTCATGTGATCCTGTTGAACAAAGAAGGAACAGAATACTTTGAGACTACCAGACAGCAGGCGCTGTCAGCACTTCGGGCTTATCCGGGTGGTTTACAGATCGGCGGAGGAATCCGGGATGATAATGCAGCCGACTATCTGAATGCAGGAGCCAGCGCTGTAATCGTGACTTCTTATGTGTTCAGGGATGGGCAGATGAACTGGGAAAATCTGAAGAAACTGGAAGCGGCAGTGGGGGCAGATCATCTGGTTCTCGATGTAAGCTGCAGAAGAAAAGGGGACGATTATTATATTGTCACAGACCGCTGGCAGAAGTTTACGGATGTGGTGCTGACACCTTCTGTACTGGACGAGCTTGCGGATCATTGTGCAGAATTTCTGGTTCATGCGGTGGATGTGGAAGGAAAGGCAAGAGGCATTGAGGAACCGCTGGTTCGTATGCTTGGAAGCTGGGATGGAATCCCTGTGACTTATGCAGGCGGTGTAGGAAGCTTTGATGATCTGCGGAAGCTCAAGGAGCTTGGACAGAACAGACTGAATGTGACGATCGGCAGTGCACTGGACTTATTCGGCGGTCCTATGAATTATGAAGAGACTGTGAAATTCATTGCGAAATAATGTGAAGAATGGTATAATCTAGGTAACAACTTAGTAAAGGAGTGATTTTATGCGTTACATCATTAGCGGCAAAAATCTGGACATTACCGAGGGCCTTCGTTCGGCGGTAACTGACAAGCTTGGAAAGCTGGAGAGGTATTTTACTCCTGATACCGAAGTTCATGTGACTTTGAGTGTGGAAAAGGAACGTCAGAAGATTGAGGTTACGATTCCAGTCAAAGGAAATATTATCCGTTCTGAACAGTCCAGCACAGACATGTATGTATCTATTGACCTGGTTGAAGAAGTCATCGAGCGTCAGCTCCGCAAGTATAAGAACAAACTTGTGGCAAGACAGCAGGGTGGCGGCAACTTCCAGAAAGAGTTCCTTGAGAAAGAGGCAGATGATCAGGAAGTTAATATCATCCGTACCAAGAAGTTTGATATCAAGCCCATGTATCCTGAAGATGCATGTATCCAGATGGAACTTCTGGGACATAACTTTTTCGCATTTGTCAACGCAGAGACCGATGATATCTGTGTGGTTTATAAGAGAAAAGGCGGAACCTACGGTATTATGGAGCCGGACAAGTAGATGATATGGATCCCCGGAGAGCGATAACAATATCCCCGTTCTCCGGGGATTTTTTGCGTTTCAAAATAATATCGGATTCCAAACATGAATTGAGAAAAACACTTATATAAGGTATAATGGAAATCAGAGGTTCTATTCAGTGAAGAATACAGAAGAAGTGACAGAGGAATGAGAGACATGGGATGTGTATATTTTGTAAGACATGGGCAGACCATCTGGAATGTAGAAAATAAGATCTGCGGAGCGACAGATATTGCGTTGACGAAGACTGGTCATGAGCAAGCTATCGAGACAGGAAAGAAAATACTGGAAGAAGGCATACGGGCAGATGAGATCCTGTATTCACCATTGATCAGGGCGAGGGATACAGCACTTCATATTTCGGAGATCACAGGGATTCCGGCAAGAGAAGAACCACGGCTGACGGAGCAGAATTTTGGAAGCTACGAATCCACACCAAGAGATGGAAAAGATTTCCTGCGGGACAAAGCGCAGTTTGTGATCCGATATCATGGTGGAGAATCTATGCTTCATCTGGCACAGCGGATCTATAATCTCCTGGATGAAGTGACAGCCTCAGAGAAGACATACATTCTGGTGGCACACAATGGAATCTCCCGGGTGGTGCATTCGTATTTTTACGAGATGACCAATGAAGAATTTGCAGCATTTGGTGTAAAAAACTGTTCGATCACAAAATATGAGTTTTGATAAAGGAGGAAGTGACAGTATGACAAGGGCAGAGTTACAGGAACGGTTTGAGTTCCGCAATGTGAGGGCGGAAGAAGCGGATCAGACCATTGTAATCGAGAATATTTGTTTTCCGCCGAATGAAGCCTGTTCACCAAAATCTATGACAGAGCGAGCTTCACAGGCACAGGAGACATTTCTGGTGGCAGTCGATAAGGAGACTGGTAAGATCGCAGGATTTCTGAATGGAATCGCCACCGATGAGGAAGTATTCCGGGATGAATTCTTTACAGATATCAGGCTTCACAATATAAAAGGGAAAAATATTATGATACTTGGACTGGATGTTCTGCCAGAGTATCGCGGACAGGGACTGGCCCGGGAGATCATGGAGCGGTATCTGAAACGGGAGAAGGAGTGCGGACGCAGGCGTGTGGTACTTACCTGTCTGGATGAGAAGGTAAAGATGTATGAGAAAATGGGCTACAAAGATCTTGGAATCTCCGGTTCTGTATGGGGCGGGGAAAAGTGGCACGATATGGAGTATTTACTGTGATATAGTTGTCATGTCGGTTGACAAGACAGACTGTGAGTGTTATTTTATTAGATAACAGACGAAAGAAGGAAGTTATTATGGAGATTATGCCTCATCTGCAGATCAGAGATGATCTGGGAGTTCATTATGCGATACTGCCGGGAGATCCGGCGCGGGTAGACCGAATCGCAGAACAGTTGACGGATGTGGAGGAACTGGCGTACAACAGAGAGTTCAAGAGTATCCGCGGACTTTATAAAGGAGTTCCTGTGCTGGCAGTGTCCACGGGAATTGGCGGACCGTCTGCCTGTATAGCGGTGGAAGAGCTGGCAAGAGTCGGAGTGACGCATATGATCCGGATCGGAAGCGGCGGCGCACTGCAGCCCGGCATACATCTGGGAGATCTGGTGATGGTGCAGGGAGCAGTCAGAAGTGACGGTGCATCGAAGATGTATATAGACCCTGTTTATCCGGCGGTGCCAGACTTTGATCTGCTGACCGCCTGCGTAACAGCTGCTCGTCAGGAGCAGCTGCCGTATCACGTAGGACTGTGCAGAAGTCATGACAGTTTTTATACGGATCAGGAAGAAGAGATGCGGACAAAATGGACAAAAAGTGGTATAATGGTCTCAGACATGGAGACGGCAGCCCTGTTCGTTGTGGGCCGGCTCCGCGGTGTTCATACAGCTTCCATTTTAAATACCGTTGTGGAGTACAAAGATGATCTGGAACAGAACATCAACAACTACGCAGACGGTGCATCCAGAACCATGCAGGGAGAGTGGGATGAGATCCATACTGCACTGGAGGCCTGTTACATTGTATCTTCAGCGGAATAACCGCTGCACAAGAGAAAGGGGACTTTGTTATGAAAAACGTATTCAAAACCAAATTAAGTACCGCAAGTCTGGTATTGATTCCGGCATGTATCGGCATCAACTACCTTGGTAAACTCTTTGCTTCCGTACTGAAGCTGCCGCTGTGGCTTGACTCCATCGGAACCTGTATCGGAGGCGCTCTTGGAGGACCGATCATCGGTGCGATCTGTGGTGCGGCCAACAATCTGATCTATGGATTTACTACTGGTGATTCCATCACTCTGGTATATGCGCTGACCAGCCTTGGTATTGGTCTTGCAGTTGGTATCATGGCCCGTCTTGGAAATATGGAGAAGATCAGCGGTGCCCTGATCACTTCTGTGATCGCAGGTCTGGTAGCTGTATGTATTTCCACACCTCTGAATGTGATCTTCTGGGGTGGTACTACCGGAAATGTATGGGGCGATGCAGTATTCGCAGCAACTCAGGCTTCCAATATGCCGGTTCTCTTAGGTTCCTTCCTGGATGAAGTCGTTGTGGATGTGCCGGATAAGATCATTACGATCCTGGTGGTATATGCAATCCTCAAAGGACTTCCGAAGAAGCTGACGGCTCTTTATGATGTGAATGACAGTGTCGAGAGTCTTGACTAAAAACGAATAATAATAGGAGCGATTCCATGAAAAGTATCAGCCTGTATGTGGACAAAGATACCTATCTGACCAGAATGCATCCCTTTACCAAACTGTGCTACATATTTACAGCGATTGTGGCATCTCTTGTGGCGGGTAAACTGTGGGCATTCGCAGCTTTCATCGGAATCAGTCTTGTAATGCTGATCAGTGGAAAAATCATTCGCAAGGTTTTTCCACTGATTGCGTTTTCATTTACAATTCTGATCACCATATTTTTGATCCACGGATTATTTAATCATGAAAATGCCACGCTGCTCTTTGCAGCCGGTCCATTAAAATTTTATCAGGAAGGAATGTTGTATGCTCTGCGTATCAGCTTGAATGTGCTGAACATGCTGCTGGCATTTGCGGTATTTGTCCTGACCACTCGTCCAGTTGAGCTGGTGGAAGATCTGGAGAGGATCGGATTCTCGCCGAAGATTGGATATGTGGTCAGCTCTGTATTCCAGATTGTCCCTCAGATGAGCGGAACCATGAACACTATTATGGATGCACAGAGAAGCCGTGGTCTTGAGACAGAAGGCTCTCTGCTGACCCGGGCAAAATCCTTTCTGCCACTGATCTCACCGGTGGTTATGAGTTCTCTGATCAATACCAGAGAGCGTGCAATTGCACTGGAGATCCGTGGTTTTGAGGCCGGACAGAAGAAGACCTATCTGCGGGAAGATAAGATGAAGAATTCGGACCGGATCTGGTGCGTGATCCTGCTGCTTCTGATCATTGCGTCGATTGCGATCCGGATCTTGTTATAGAAAGTGCTGGGGTGATAAGATGGCGTATATCAAAGTAGAAAATCTCAAATACCGTTATCCAAATACCAAGAAACTGGCACTGGATGATCTGAATTTTGAAATTGAAAAGGGCTCCTTCATCGGAATTGCGGGAGCGAACGGAGCTGGAAAGAGTACGCTCTGTCAGGCATTTAACGGACTGGTGCCAGGTTTCTTCAAAGGAGCATATGGCGGACGCGTGATTATTGACGGGGAAGAAACTGCAAAAGTACCTGTATCCAGACTTTGCCAGAAAGTCGGGCTGGTATTTCAGAACCCGTTTAATCAGCTGTCTGGTGCCAAGGAGACCGTGTTTGAAGAGATTGCTTTTGGTCTTCAGAACTTCGGAGTTCCGGCAGATGAGATGATCAAAAGAGTCAATGAAGTAATGGAGCTTCTTGATATTGCAGAATATAAGCGGAGAAATCCTTTTGATCTGTCAGGAGGACAGATGCAGAGAGTAGCACTGGCAGGTATTCTTGCCATGAAACCAGATGTGATCGTATTGGACGAGCCTACTTCGCAGCTGGATCCAGCTGGAAGTGAAGAGGTGTTTGCAGCGGTTGACAAGCTGGCAAAATCCGGTATCACGATCATTATGGTGGAGCAGAAGCTGGAGAAGCTGGCAGAGTACTGTGATAAGATCCTGTTGCTTCATGAAGGACATCAGATCGCATTTGATACACCGGATAAGATATTTTCAAGAGATGACCTGAAATCCTGTGGAGTGAACCCACCGGCTTACACAAGAATATGTCAGACATTCGGGATCAGAAAAGCCAATGGCTGTTATCCTGCGTCTCTGAAGGATACATTGGCGCAAAAAGATCAGTTTCCGCAGGAAGAGATATTTGGAAAAGCCTGCACAGAGGAGATCGAAGAGCTGGATCAGAGAGTCAGTGGCAAAGAAGTCTTCCGCATGGAACATCTGAACTTTGAGTATCTGGAAAATACGCCGGTGCTGAAAGATTTGAATCTGCTGCTGGACGGGCGTTCCACTGCTATTATCGGACAGAATGGAGCTGGTAAGACGACGCTGGTCAAACTGTTGAAAGGACTCTTGAAGCCGGTGAGCGGTAATGTGTATTATGGTGGGGAAGATATTGCCGGTAAGACAGTTGCCATGCTGGCTGGTGAAGTAGGATATGTGTTCCAGAATCCTGATGATCAGATTTTCAAATATCACGTGATCGATGAAGTAATGTTTGGACCATTAAATATTGGTATGAGTGCGGAAGAAGCGAAGAACCATGCGATTGCCGCACTTACAGAAGTGGGACTGGAAAAGCTGGTAAATGAAAATCCTTATGACCTGGAACTGTCCGAACGCAAACTGGTTGCGATTGCATCGGTGCTGGCCATGGATACCAAAGTGCTGATCCTTGACGAGCCAACGATCGCGCAGGACTGGAATGGTCGGAAGATCCTTCAGCAGATTATCCGCAATCTTCGGAAACAGGGCAAGATGGTGCTTTCTATTCTTCATGATATGGATTTTGTGGCAGAGAATTTTGAGCGTGTGATCGTCATGGCCCATGGAAAAGTGCTGGCTGACGGCACAAAGGAGATGATCTTTGCACAGAGCGAAGTGCTTAAGGAAGCGCGGATCGACCAGCCTTATCTGACCAGGCTGTGTAGTATGCTGGGCTATGAAAAACTGTATTTTACGTTGAAGGAATAATATTTTAGCATTACGCTTGACTAACCTGCATAGTATGAAGTAAGATACCCATACAACTAAGAAATCATTCTCTTTGCACTGCATTACATTCAAACAGGATGCGAGATCAACAGTACAAACTGAGCAGGCGATGGCAGCGGAGATTATCAGGTAACAGGCAGATTTCCGTATTTAGCATAGGCCGGGCTGCATAAGCGGCAGCGGATATGGATCACACAAACATATCTGCGGGACAGTGTATGTTCCGCAGGTATGTTTTTTTGTTATAATGCAAAGCCATATGAACGGGTTTGGCATTCCATTACGAAAAGAACAGCGGATAAGATCGCACTACGCGAACAATGTATGTGACATAAGAAGAACCTGAGATGAAAGTTTAAGGAGGTCCTGGTTATGGAACACACAGAAAACAAAAAACAAGAATCCATGGACAATAATCAGATTGCAATGAAAGTATCAGCTGTAAGCATTGCAATAAATCTGATTTTGTCGGTCTTGAAGCTGATTGCCGGAATCGTTGCGCATTCCGGAGCCATGGTGTCCGATGCGATTCATTCTGCATCGGATGTAGGAAGCACACTGATCGTGATCGTGGGAGTACGTCTTTCAGGAAAACAGTCAGATCAGGAGCACCCATATGGACATGAGCGGATGGAATGTGTCTCGTCTATCATTCTATCTGGTCTTTTGCTGGCCACAGGAATTGGTATTGGAATCAGCGGTCTGGAGAATATCGTAAAAAGTACATCAGGAAAAGCGATCGAGATACCGGGAATGCTGGCACTGATCGCAGCAGTTGTTTCCATTGTTGTGAAGGAGTGGATGTTCTGGTATACAAGAGGAGCAGCTAAGAAGATCAATTCCGGTGCTCTGATGGCAGATGCGTGGCATCATCGTTCGGACGCTATGTCTTCAGTAGGAGCGTTTGTCGGTATCTTTGGAGCAAGGATGGGATATCCCATTCTGGATCCAATTGCCAGTGTGGTGATCTGTCTTTTGATCGGGAAAGCATCGATTGATATATTCAGAGATGCAGTGGACAAAATGGTGGATCGTTCCTGCGACAGACAGACAGAGGAATCTATTCGGAGAACGGTGTTGTCAGTAGAAGGCGTGAAAAGGGTTGATCTTTTACAGACCAGGTTGTTTGGCTCAAAAATCTATGTGGATCTGGAGATTGCAGCAGACGGAACACAGACATTGGATGAAGCTCATCAGATTGCAGAGCATGTACATCATGCGATTGAGCATACTTTTCCGGATGTTAAGCATTGTATGGTACATGTGAATCCGGCAGAATAGATGATGACAGGTTTGACGGAAAAAACTATCCGCCAGACCTGTTTTTTTGTTATACTGTATCTGTTCAGAATCATGCGAATGTGGTTCTGAACAGTTCAGGCAAGGAGTAGTCAGAATGGCAAATGTGATAGAGATTACAGATTTTACTGCACCGGAGCTGGATGTATATGCCAGATTATCAGAGGGGCAGCTTTTGAATCGGGCGGAGCCGGAGAAGGGAATGTTCATTGCAGAAAGTCCGAGGGTTATTGAACGGGCACTGGATGCAGGTTGTGTACCGGTATCATTCCTGTCGGAGGACCGTCATATTGAAAAAGAAGCAAAAGAGATCCTGGAGAGGTGTGGGGAGATTCCGGCTTATGTGGCATCCTTTGATGTTCTGACGCAGCTAACTGGATATAAGCTGACCAGAGGCATGCTCTGTGCCATGTATCGTCCAAGGCTTCGGACACCGGAGGAAGTGTGTCAGGGAGCACGCAGAATTGCGGTGCTGGAGAGCGTGGTCAATCCTACCAACGTGGGGGCTATCTTCCGCTCAGCTGCAGCACTTAATATGGATGGCATTCTGTTGACATCAGACTGCAGTGATCCGCTGTATCGAAGGTCTTTGCGGGTCAGCATGGGGACGGCATTTCAGATTCCATGGACTTATTTTGATAAGCAGATCACATGGCCGATGGAAGGACAGGCATTTTTAAAAGAGCAGGGCTTTCAGACGGTTGCCATGGCACTTCGGGATGACACGGTCAACATTGATGACCCGGGACTTCACAAGGAAGAAAAATTGGCGATCGTGCTGGGAACTGAGGGAGAAGGGCTGACGTCACAGACCATTGCCAGCTGCGATTATACGGTAAAGATCCCCATGAGCCATGGGGTGGATTCTTTGAATGTGGCAGCAGCCAGTGCAGTAGCCTTCTGGGAACTTGGGAAAATTTAAAAGGGAGTAAATTGAATGATACAGAAGAAAAAGCTGGTACAGTTTTATCTGGAGCAGTATGAGCAGGCAGGAAAGAAAAGGCCAAAGCGTTCCATCAGTACAGCTGAGATGCAAAAGAGAGTACAGACGTTATTTCGGACACTTCGAAGTGCAAAGCCTGGCAGAGTGAATGTGCGTCTGCTGGAGGACTATCACAGGCAGTTGAAAAATATTTCTGTTTATGCGCACAGGAAAAACCGTGCGGATATTTTGAAAAAACTTCAGGAGGAAGTGCTTCCGAAGCTGGTATCCCTGGATCTTGGAATTCTTCTGGAAGAACAGAAGGAAGGGATGGATGAGATATTTCTTTCCTGGCTGCAGGAGAATCATCCGGGAGCCATCTGCCAGGAGACGTTGTTCACACTGTATCCAGAATATAGACAACATATGGTACAGGGGCAGATCTTTGAGCTGGTGCCCACCAGACCGGAGATGGAATTCCCGGAGGTACGTCAGATGCACCGGCATTTTATTCTGCACATAGGACCGACCAACAGCGGAAAAACCTATCGTTCCCTGGAACGTTTGAAGCTGGCCAGAAATGGTGTTTATCTGGGACCGCTTCGTCTGCTCGCACTGGAAGTGTATGAGCAGATGAAAAAATATAAAGTTCCTTGTACGATGCGTACCGGACAGGAATGTCTGGAGGAAGAAGGAAGCCGTGTTATGGCATCTACCATAGAAATGGCGGATTTTGATGAAAATTATGATATCGCGGTGATCGACGAGGCACAGTTGGTGGCAGATCATGACAGAGGCCATTCATGGACCAAAGCAATCCTTGGACTTCGGGCACCGGAGATCCATATCTGTATGAGCCCGGCAGCAGAACAGGCTATCTGTCATCTGATTGAGCTGTGTGGGGATGATTATGAGGCAGAACGGTATGAACGCAAGACGGATCTGGTCTGCGAGGAGCATCCCTTTGTATTTCCGGATGATGTACAGAAAGGCGATGCGCTGATTGCATTTTCTAAAAAATCCGTGTTGGATGTAGCTGGACGACTGGAGGAGGCAGGAATCAATGCCAGTGTGATCTATGGAAGTCTGCCGCCGGAGATCCGCCGTCGGCAGATGCATCTGTTCCATAAGGGAAAGACCAAAGTAGTGGTTGCCACGGATGCCATCGGTATGGGACTTAACCTGCCGGTGAGACGGATCGTATTTCTGCAGGCAGAAAAATTTGACGGTATTAGCCGCAGACCTCTGAAGACCCAGGAGGTTAAACAGATTGCCGGAAGAGCAGGGCGTTTTGGCATCTATGATACAGGCTATGTAACCGCCATGGGGGAAGCAGAGCTTGCTCATGTCAGGAATCATTATGCAGCCGAGGAAGATCCGCTGACGCAGGTAAACCTTGGCTTTCCGCAGATTCTGCTGGATATTGATGCGCCATTGGATGAACTCTTACGTATCTGGCACGAAGTGACACCGACGGAGCCATTTATCAAGGAAAATATTGATGAAGCATTGTATCTGTATGATCAGGCAAAAAGCTGTAAGCAGATGATCGATGGATTCCAGGACAAGCACATCTTATATAAGATGGTCACCTGTCCCATTGATGTTAAGGATAAGAAGGTGGTAGAGCTGTGGCTTCAGTACTGCTGCACCTACACAGCAGATGTTTCACTGGAAAAACCCGTTCTTCACCGTGAGAAAAAGGGAGGGATCCAACAGTATGAGACTTATTATAAGCAGCTGGATCTGTATTATCAGTTTTCTCATCGGATGCAGAAGGTCATTGATGAAGACTGGCTGGGGGATCAGAGGGCAAAGACTGAGATGCAGATCATGAAGTATCTGACAAGGGGAAAGCAGACCTATATTGCCAGATGCAGATATTGTGGAAAGCTGCTTCCGCTCGGTTCGCCATTCCAGGTATGTGATAATTGTTATGGAAGAGATAGCAGCGGTAGAAGGAGGTCTCACAGATGAGTGAAATGATCCGAAAACATATTTTGTTCTATGGACGTGTACAGGGGGTAGGATTCCGGTACCATGCCACCTATAAAGCCAGTCTGCTGGGACTCACCGGCTGGGTCAGAAATCTGGAGGATGGTAGTGTGGAAATGGAAGTACAGGGAAGCCCGGACCAGATCAATGAATTGATCCTGCATCTGTATCACCAGAGGTTTATCCGAATTGATGAGATGCAGGAACAGAAGATCCCGTTGAAAGATGAGAGAGAATTCCGGGAGAGATGGTAAATAATTAATATGATTTCTCGATTTCCTGCACCTGGTCATAGAGCCATTGATTGACCGGTGTGGGAATTCCTGCTTTCTGGCCCCGGCGGATGACTGTGCCTGCAAACATTTCTACTTCAGAGTGTCGTCTGGCAATGCGGTCCTGTCCCATGGATGGTGTTCCGTCTGCACGGAGCGTGCGGATAATCCGGTCGTATTCTTCCAGGTCGGATTCGGACAAATCAATGCCCTCTGCATTGGCGACAGCGATTACCTCGCGCATAGCGCCAATCATGGTATCACGTTCCTTGCCGGGACGCCATACATCTCCATAAGTGCAGGAATATACCATACAGGTCTGGTTCACACCGACATTTAACATGAATTTGCTCCAGAGTCGGTGAAGGATATCCTTTTCTCGTACATAAGGAAGCTCTGTTCTGTCAAAAAGGCAGCAGACGCGGTCAAGACCTTCCTGCTGACTTTCCAGGCGGGCACCGATACAGAGAACACCCATCTTGGAATAGGTAAGTTCTGCACCGAATTTCATGGCATCCATGCCCTGGGCTACAGCATAGATCATATGCTCTGCTCCGTAGCGCTCGCCAATGATTTCTTCACTGGAAATGCCGTTCATAACGGACAGGATCACGGTATCCGGACCGATACAATTTTTCATGGTGTCCAGTGCTTCGGTGAGTCCTGTGGATTTGACTGCCACAATGACCAGATCAGCAGGGACAGCCTGGGAGGCAGGCACACAGGTGAAGGATAGTTCTTCGCCGTTGCAGGTGACGGTACTTCCCTTATATTTTTCATAACGCTTTTCATCCATTATATAGGTCACATGATCAAAGCCCATGTGGTGTGCCAGGTGACTTCCGTACATGACACCTAAGGCACCCATGCCAATAATGGAAACATTTTTGATCTCTTTCATATGTAAAATCTCCTTTTGATTCAACTCAATATAGATTCAGTATAGTAAAAGTCAAGAATGGATGCAAGACGGTTCTTGCAGAAAAGACAGTGAGGGAGTAAAATAAACCTACATCCATAGGACAGAAGGAGGAATTTTCCAATGAACATTATCGCAACAGAAAAAGCACCAGGCGCAATCGGACCGTATTCTCAGGCCTATGAAGTAAACGGAGTAATCTACACCTCTGGTCAGATTCCGGTGGATCCGGCAACAGGTAATATTGCAGAAGGAATTGCAGCACAGGCTGAGCAGAGCTGCAAAAATGTAGGAGCTATTCTGGAAGCAGCAGGAAGTGGTTATGACAAAGTTGTAAAGACGACCTGTTTCCTGGCTGAGATTGCAGATTTTGCTGCATTCAACGAAGTATATGCAAAATATTTCACATCCAAACCAGCAAGAAGCTGCGTGGCAGTAAAAGATCTTCCGAAAGGAGTTCTTTGTGAAGTAGAGGCGATTGCAGTAAAATAATATGTGGATAGTATATGCTATTGGATCTTCATTTTTTGCGGGAATCACAGCGATTCTCGCAAAATGTGGAATCCGGAGAACAGATTCAGATGTGGCCACCGCGATTCGTACGATCGTGGTGCTTTTATTTTCCTGGCTGATGGTGCTGGGTACTGGAACCATATGGGGAATCGTGAATATTGATGGAAAGACAGTGTTGTTTTTGGTACTGTCCGGACTTGCAACAGGAGCGTCCTGGATGTGCTACTTTCGAGCACTTCAAAAGGGAGACATCAACAAAGTTGTTCCCATTGATAAGTCCAGTACGGTATTGACCATATTACTGGCATTGATTTTCCTTCATGAAGGAGTCACAGCAGGAAAACTATTTTCAGTTGTGCTCATAGGTCTGGGCACGATGCTGATGATCACCCGCAAGAACAGCCAAAGGGCAGATACAGGCCAGACGGAAACGCATTGGCTTCTATATGCAGTACTGTCTGCAGTGTTTGCCAGTTTGACTGCAATCCTTGGGAAAATAGGAATTTCCGGTGTGGATTCTAACCTGGGGACTGCAATTCGTACAAGCGTTGTGCTTGCAATGGCATGGCTTATTGTCTTCCTGAAACAAAAGCAGAATCAGGTGGCAGCCATTGATAAAAAAGAACTATTTTTTATCCTACTGTCCGGACTTGCAACAGGAGTGTCCTGGATGTGCTACTACAAGGCATTGCAGGAAGGACCGGCCAGTGTGGTTGTACCGATCGATAAACTCAGTATTCTGGTAACCATCGCATTTTCAAGAATCGTATTTCATGAGAAGCTTACTAAAAAGGCGGCGGCTGGATTACTGTGTATGACAGTGGGAACACTGTTGTTGGCAATGCTGTAAGCTGAGGGATGGTTTTAGAAATATAAAATTGTACAGAAGAAGATTTAATACAAAAAAGAAGTTCACACCCGTGTAGCAATGTGAACTTCTTTTTTAATAAGAATCTTTATTTCACTTCGTTCGGAGACTCTCCGTTTTTCTCAAATACACGAACATTTTCCAGAGTGGTCTGTGCGATAGCGCTCAGTGCCTCGTGGGTGAAGAATCCCTGGTGAGAGGTGATCATCACGTTCGGGAAGGACAGGAGTCTTGCGGTAACAGAATGCTCCAGGATCTCATCGGAACGATCCTCGAATACGTTCGGTGTCTCCTCCTCGTATACGTCAAGACCTACGCCGAAGAATTTGTGAGCACGGATACCTTCGATCAGATCGTCAGTCTTAACCAGAGCACCTCTGGAGGTGTTGACCAGGATCACGCCGTCTTTCATCTTCTGGATGGTCTCGCGGTTGATCAGGTGATAGGTGTTGTCCATCAGCGGGCAGTGCAGGGAGATGAGATCACTCTGTGCCAGCAGTTCGTCCAGAGTTACGTAAGTAACGAAATCTTTGATGGACGGATTCTCAAACACATCATAGGCGATGATGTTCATACCAAAGCCGTGGCAGATTCTTGCCATGGCAGCACCGATCTTACCAGTACCGATGATGCCTGCAGTTTTGCCGTGGAAGTTCATACCCATCAGTCCGCCAAGGCTGAAGTCATTCTCACGAACCTTTACATAAGCTTTGTGAAGATGACGGTTAACTGCCAGTGCCAGAGCCATTGCGTGCTCAGCAACTGCTTCCGGAGAATAGCCCGGAACACGGAATACACGGATGCCGAAACGTTTTGCGGTCTCCATCTCTACATTGTTGAATCCTGCACAGCGGAGAAGGATCAGTTTAACACCGCACATGTTCAGAACTTCAATGGTATCGTTGCTGATATCTGCACTTACGAATGCACATACAGCATCATAGCCATGAGCAAGCTCAGCAGTAAACGGTGTCAGCTCAGTTTTCAGAAACTTTACTTCGATGTCAGGGTAATTTACCAGCTCTTTGGTAAAAGACTCTTTATCATAACTTTTGGAATCAAAGAAAATAATTTTCATTACAGATACCTCCTTGAAATGTGATGCTCAGCTTTTATCTGTTGGTTAGTATATACTATTGTTAAAAAAGTATCAAGCATTTATGTGACAAATATTTATCAAAGTCAGAAACAATATTTGACAATTTGACGACAGCAGGAGGCATCAGTTGGCAGATTGTACATCATTCTTCTGATTCGGAATCTGATTCGGAAAATGTGACAGGCCGGATTGGAACACCATTGACTTCCACCTGGTCATCAATCTGGATCAGCAGGTAAGAGCGGCCGTTGATGACGCGGGTCTCCAGTAAAGCTGCCTTTTCCGGGCTGACTTTGATGATCACATCAGGGGTCTTTACTTCCAGTGCTTTGGTGCTGGTCAGGTTGGTGGCCAGAAATTCCGTTTTATTTCCTGCAGTTGCATCAAACTGCTCTTCAAAATGATCCAGTACTTCTTCCGGAGCACCGCTGATGGCCAGCAGATTTTTTACCTCGGGTTTGGTCAGTGTCGGCGGTTCAGGCTGATCTTTTTTCTCTTCAATGATCTCGTTCAGATTTTCGTGGATGCTCACAACGGTTTCATAATCACAGGCATTTCCGAGAGTTTCCGTGACCAGTTCCTGAAAGGTCTCTTTCTGTCCTTTGGCAGACAACGGTGTCTGACAACCGAAGACTTCTTCCATCAGAGCAGGCTGCAGTACCTCCGGGTTGCGGGTATAGTAAAGCATGCTGTGAAGATCGGTGTTGCGGTCATTGAATGCGGGAAACAGAAAGCCGGCATCCGGTGCCTGTACGATCCAGCTGCGTTCCCGGTCTTCAATATTATTTTTCTCAGCATTGTAGCAGAGACTTGCCTTGTCCAGCTTGACCGGGCAGATACTGCACATGAGATATTCATATACATCATCGGAAGCATCGAACATCTCCATGCCGTCCTCTGCTTTTTTCGGAATGTCATAGGACGCGTGGATCAGGATGATATAGTAGTTTTCCCCGTAAGCATAATTTTTAATGATCTTTTCATAAAATTCTTCCAGAAGGATCTCGTCCTGGAGCTTGCTGTCACGAAGTTTCAGAAGCCAGGCCTGTGTTCCGTCAGGCATTTCCTGAGCAATGGGAAATTCCATATTCAGAAGATTTTTGCCCACCGTTCCAGACAGAGTTTTTTTGAAAATCTCATAATATTTGAAGATTTCTTCTTCGGGAAGAGACAGAAATGCTTCTTTTAATTCCGTGCGGATCTGCTTTTCGGCATCCACGTAGCATCCACAGATACGGGTGATGGCACAGTTCTCATTGGTGAACTGTTTTCTGATCTCAAGGGTTTCTTTTTTATTCATATAAATACCTGCTTTTCTTAAAATGTTTCATTTTATTATGGAAGAGAGATTTCATTTTGTCAATTGACTTGGTTTTCAAATATTACTATAATAAAGTTGGATTGTTAGCACAAAGTTTGTGCAAAGTGATAAAATGTTAGGAGGAAAAAGATGATTTCCAACCGTTTACTCCAGGAGAGCCTGGAAGATTTTAAAGAGATTGTGCGTCTGCCTATGGCATTGTACGACCGGAATTGTACTTGTGTAGCAGGAGCTGAGAACATGGCTCCTGAAAAGGAAGTGTTTCAGACATTTTGTAATTCGTCTGCAGATATGCAGGCACTGGGCAACCGGTATTTGTTCCGCGTTGGAGATGGTGAGAGTGGATACATTTTATCGGTAAGTGGAGATGAGAAGGACACATATCCGATGGGAAGACTGGCGGTTCGTCAGCTGGAGAGAATCCTGGAGATCGGTTACAGCAGAGAAGACCGGAATCAGTTCATTCATAATCTTTTGCTGGATAATCTGATGCCGGTGGATATTGCCAATTATGCAAGACAGATGCACATTGGTCCAGAATGTCGCTGGGGCGTATTTTTAGTAGAAGGAAAAGAGTGCGAAGCATTTGATATCCAGAATATTCTGAAGTCTGTGCCGGAGATCAGAAACACTGACTTTATCGCATCGATGGAAGAAGATTGTGTAGCAGTGATCCGCCGTCTGGAGGATAAGGATGGAGAACAGTACAGCCATGTATTTGCAGAAGTGCTGACCAATGCTGTACAGAGAGAACTGAAAAAAAGGATTCGTACATCCTACGGAACGCTGGCTACTTCTTTGAGAGAGGTATCCCGTTCTTATAAGGAAGCGAGAATGGCTCTGGACGTGGCAGAGATCTTCTATGCAGATGAAAATGTCATTGCTTACGAGGAACTGGGAATTGGACGTCTGATCTATCAGCTTCCGATTCCATTGTGTGAGATGTTTATTAAGGAAGTGTTTGGCGATTATGACCCGTCTACGCTGGATGAGGAGATCCTGACAACAGTATATCAGTTCATGGAAAATGATCTGAATCTGTCTGAGACCAGTCGTCAGCTCTTTGTGCATCGAAATACACTGGTTTATCGTCTGGAAAAACTTCAGAAGACCATAGGCCTTGATATCCGTCAGTTTGAGGATGCCATGACCTTTAAGATAGCCATGATGGTATTTGATTATATGAAGTACCTGAGAGAAAAACGGGAGTGATATACAGATGCCGGGCAGAAAGAAACGAGGGAGCAGAAATCTTAAGATTATGTTGTCTGCGATGGGCATTACCGTACTGGCATTGCTGATCCTGGCATTGGCAGCGTATCTTCTGATTGGCGGCAAAGCAGTATCGTCAGGAACGGAGAGTGAGCAGGCTGATCAGGAAACAGATGTGAATGAGGAAGATCCGGAGAGCTTATATGAACCGGAGGAGAACGGAGAAAAAGTAGCTGTCAGTACAGTAAAGAAGATTGCCAGTGAGACTGATAAGAGAACCGTTGGTATTGATGTGTCAGAATTTCAGGGAACGATTGACTGGAAACAGGTGGCGGATTCGGGTGTGGAATTCGCTATGATCCGTTGTGGTTATCGGTCGCTTGGCAGTGGAGAGATCCGGGAAGATGCCTGCGCACGGTATAACCTGCAGGAAGCGAATGCCAATGGAATTCAACTGGGCGCATACTTTTTCTCTACAGCCGTAACCACAGCAGAAGCGGAGGAAGAAGCACTGTGGATGAGTGATTTGCTGGCAGGATATCCGATTACCTATCCGGTGGCATATAACTGTGAAGGCTTTCAGAACAGCTCCAGTCGGCAGTACGGGCTCTCTGTTGACGAACGCTCGGCTATCGCAGATGCATTTCTGAAGAAAGCAGAGGCAAATGGTTACACAGGAATGTTCTATGCAGCCAGAAATGAGCTGGTGAACAATACTCTTTGGAATACAGATGCATTGGAGCCGGCATACCGTATCTGGGTAGCACAGTATGGCAGTGCGCAGACGGATGTGCCGGAATATCCGGGGAACTTCGCCATGTGGCAGTATACCAATCAGGGAAGCGTACCAGGCATTTCCACCTATGTGGATCTGGATGTAGCTTATTTTGGCTATAGTGAGACCGCAGAGGCACAGGAGGAAGGAAGTGCTCAGCATGTGGAGGCTGATCCGGAAGTAGGAGTGAAGTTCGATGAGGTCAGTGAGCAGGTGACTTCCAAAGACACTACGAATCTTCGCAGTACCATGGATCAGGGAGATGACAGCAATGTGGTGGCGACCTTGAAGAATGGGGAGACCGCATTGCGTACTGGAATTGGTAATAATGGCTGGTCCCGTGTAGAATACAACGGAGAAAAATTGTATGCAGTATCCAGCTATCTGACTGCAGATCTGGCTTATCAGACACCAGTGAAAGAACCGGATGATGGATTTAAAACGCAATTTACCAGAGTCAGTGAAAATGTAACTGCCAAGGATGTGACTAATCTGAGAAATCGTCCAAGCGTGGAAGAACCTTCAGAAGTAATCGCACAGCTTCACAATGGTGAGGTTGTGGTACGGACTGGTGTTTCTGATGTGGGCTGGTCGAGAGTGGAATATAATGGTCAGATCCTGTATTGCGTCAGCAGTTATTTGCAACTTACAGAATAATCCGGACTAAAAATTTTTCATTTTTTCGTTATCTGTCTAAAAAATATTGCAAAACCTGAAAAATCGTAATAAAATTATTACCGTTGAAATGCAAACACAAAATATGACAGAGGAGATCGAAGAAAATGAGTTATGTTGATGAAGTGCTCGCAAGAGTAAAAGCTAAGAATGCATCTGAACCGGAATTTCTGCAGGCTGTTGAAGAGGTACTGGAGTCTTTAAGACCAGTGATCGAGGCACATGAGGAGCAGTATAAAAAAGAAGCTCTGCTTGAGAGACTGACTGAGCCGGATCGTCAGATCAAATTCCGTGTACCGTGGGTAGACGATAAGGGACAGGTACAGGTGAATACCGGTTACCGTGTACAGTTCAACAATGCAATTGGACCGTACAAGGGAGGACTGAGACTTCATCCGTCAGTAAATATCGGAATTATTAAATTCCTTGGATTTGAGCAGGTATTCAAAAACTCTCTGACCGGACTTCCGATCGGTGGTGGTAAAGGTGGTTCTGACTTTGATCCGAAGGGCAAATCTGACAGAGAGATCATGGCATTCTGCCAGAGCTTTATGACAGAGCTTTACAAATATATTGGAGCAGACGTTGATGTTCCGGCTGGAGATATCGGAACCGGCGCACGTGAGATCGGTTATATGTACGGACAGTACAAGAGACTCACCGGACTGTATGAAGGTGTTCTGACTGGAAAGGGCCTGACCTACGGCGGATCTCTTGCAAGAACTGAGGCAACTGGTTACGGACTTCTGTATCTGACCCGTGAGCTGATGAAATGCCACGGCATGGATATGAAAGATAAGATCTGCTGCGTATCCGGATCTGGTAACGTAGCAATTTATGCAGTAGAGAAAGCACAGCAGATGGGTGCAAAAGTTGTTACCGTATCTGATTCCACTGGCTGGATCTATGATCCGGAAGGAATTGATGTAGCACTCCTAAAAGAAGTAAAAGAAGTAAAACGTGCTCGTCTGACCGAGTATGCAGCTGCAAGACCGAGTGCTCAGTATCATGAGGGTCGTGGCGTATGGCAGATCAAATGTGATATCGCTCTTCCGTGTGCAACACAGAACGAGCTACTGATCGATGATGCAAAAGCACTGGTTGCTAACGGTGTTACCGCTGTTTGTGAGGGCGCTAATATGCCTACTACCCTGGAAGCTACCAAATATCTGCAGGATAACGGTGTACTGTTTGTATGCGGTAAAGCATCCAATGCAGGTGGTGTAGCTACTTCTGCACTGGAGATGACCCAGAACAGCGAGCGTCTGAGCTGGACCTTCGATGAGGTAAATGAGAAACTTGAGCAGATCATGATCAACATTTATCACAACATCGATGATGCTGCAAAACGTTATGGCATGGAAGGAAACTATGTTGCCGGAGCGAATATTGCAGGATTTGAGAAAGTTGCAAATGCTATGCTTGCTCAGGGAGTTTGCTAAAAAGCAGATATTAGCCCGGAAGTACTGTGCTTCCGGGCTTTCTTTATGAGAAATGAACAGAAAATATCCCCTTGACAAAGCCTTTGTTTCCATCTAAACTTAGTACCGTATATGGGAAAAGCGAGGAAGAAGAGGAGTATGCTGACACCGACCTCAGAGAGAGTCATCCACAGGCTGGAAGATGGCTTGGTAACGGACAGGCAGAAGGTAGCTTCGGAGCTGAGATGATGAGAAAGCCGGAAGAGATTCCAGAATGTAGTCATTTCCGCCTGGCCCTGCGTTATGGGAAATGAGGTATGTGAACACATACGAACAAAGGTGGTACCGCGATGATTCGCCCTTTGCACAGATCTGTGCAGAGGGCTTTTTTATTCTTACCACAGGAAAAGGAACAAAATATGAAAAAAAAATATGCAGGCGCAATCCTGATTTTGTTGTTGCTGATCACGGTGTCAATAGGTGTCCTTCGATTGTGGGTAGAGCAGCCGGAAGTGCGGTTTTCAGAAAAGGACGCATTTCAGACAGAAGCCTTTGATCTGAAGCTGTCCACCAGAATTCCGGGGACGAAGATCTATTACACATTGAATGGCGATGAGCCCACGCTGGATTCGGATGTCTATACTGAACCGATCCATGTGGAAGAGGGACTGCCGGAAAAGGTGACGGTTGTGAGGGCGGCTGTGCTGGAAGGCGGCGGGCTTGGGAAGACTTACACACAGACCTATTTTGTAGGTGCTGATGTGGAAAATCTGTTTGATGTGATGCTGGTATCCTTAAGTACGGATCAGTCGGCACTCTACGATCCGGAGACTGGAATTCTTTCTAATTATGAAGAGGTTGGAGAGAACGGAGAATGGACCAGACCGGCCTATATTGAATTTTATGATTCAGACGGGGCACTGATGCTGAAACAGGGAACCGGGATCACAGTATCCGGGCATGGTTCCAGAAGCTATGATCAGAAGAGTATTAAACTGACCTCTTCTTCACAGTATGACAGTGAGCATCCGACATTTGATTATGATTTCTTTGAAACTGATATGGCTGGAAATGCCACAGGGCAGACTTACAATCGTCTGGTTCTCAGAAATGGTGGCTCCGATCATGAAGGAACCATGATAAAGTGGAATGTGGTCAGCCGACTGGCGAAGGAAGCAGGCATCATCTGTGCAGGAGCAAGACCAGGGATTCTGTTCCTGAACGGAGAGTATTACGGAATTATTCAGCTTCAGGAAAAATACACCCGGTACAACGTGGCATCTGCCATTGGAGCACAGAAGAGTGACATTGAAAAATATGAGCCTAACGAAGTGAATAGTTCCCGGTTTGGAGAATATTACAATCGACTACATGCGGATCTTAATGATCCCGAACGGCAGGCGAAGCTGGAAGAATCGGTGGATATGCCGGATATGCTGCGGCATTATGCAGTTAATATTATTATGAATAATGTAGACTGGCCATTCCATAATTTTCTGTCATGGAAATGTGCAGAGACCAGCAGCAGTGCTTATGGGGATGGAAGAGTGCGGTTTTTCCTCTATGATCTGGATGCAGTCTATCAGGACACAACAGATCTGGAGACAAAGAACATATTTGATTACCTCATGGATGAGCCTATTGAAGATATGACGGATACACTGACGCTCTTGATGCAGTCAGATAAATATCGGACAGAATTTGTCAACATGGTCTGCGATCTGACCGGTACGGTTTTTGCAGCTGACAATGTACTGGAAGTGATCGATGAGGAAAATGCGAAGATTGCTCATTCCATGGAGATCTATTATAGTGATGCGAATCGTACCAGACAACAGGCAGCTGTGGAAGAGATGAAGGAAGCCGCAGCGGAGAGCTGTGTGGAAGTCCATGCAGGTCTGCAGCAGCATCTGGGGGCAGCCGATCCTTACGAGCTGACGGTGGAAGCACCGGAACAGGGGCAGATCGCATTCAGCCGGATCCGACTGGATGTTGGTCAGAGCTACAGTGGCATGTACTATCACAATTATCCGCTGACTCTTACGGTACAGCCGGGGGACGATGGAAAAGTGCCGGAACAGTACTACTGGTTGGTGAATGGCACCCGGGTAGACACAGAAGAACTTTTGCTGAATGACAGCTATACAGAGGATACGCTGGATATACAGCTGGTTATAGAATAGAAAGGAAACAAGGAGAAAGATTATGAAAGAACTTGCAAAGACTTATGATCCGTCCAGCATTGAGGATCGGACCTATGCCAAATGGATGGGAAGAAAATATTTTCACACAGAAGTAGACAGAAGCAAAAAACCGTTTACTATCGTGATGCCGCCGCCAAATATTACCGGTAAGCTGCACATGGGACATGCACTGGACAATACTCTTCAGGATATTCTGATCCGTTACAAGAGAATGCAGGGTTATGCAGCACTGTGGGTTCCGGGAACTGACCATGCCAGCATTTCCACTGAGGTAAAGGTGATCAACAAGCTGAAAGAAGAAGGTATCGACAAGAATGAACTGGGCCGTGAAGGGTTCCTGAAGAGAACCTGGGAGTGGCGTGAAGAGTATGGCCGCACCATCGTAGAGCAGTTAAAGAAGATTGGTTCCTCCTGTGACTGGGACAGAGAGCGTTTCACCATGGATGAAGGATGCTCTGAGGCAGTTCTGGAAGTATTTACCCGTCTCTATGAGAAAGGATACATCTACAAAGGTTCCAGAATCATTAACTGGTGTCCGGTATGTCATACGTCCATCTCTGATGCAGAGGTAGAGCATGAGGAGCAGGCTGGACATTTCTGGCACATCAATTATCCGATCGCTGACGGAAGTGGTTATGTGGAGATCGCAACCACCCGTCCGGAGACTCTGCTTGGTGATACGGCAGTGGCAGTCAATCCGGATGATGACAGATACAAACACCTCATTGGAAAGACTCTGAAGCTTCCATTGACAGACAGAGAAATCCCGGTGATCGCTGATCCGTATGTGGACAAAGAGTTCGGAACCGGCTGCGTAAAGATCACGCCGGCTCATGACCCGAACGATTTCGAGGTAGGAAGACGTCATAATCTGGCTGAGATCAATATCATGCATGATGATGCCACCATCAACTGCCCGGGCAGCAAATATGACGGCATGGATCGTTATGAGGCAAGAAAAGCTATGGTAGCTGATCTTGATGCACAAGGATTGCTGGTAAAAGTGGTAGACCATGTTCATAATGTAGGAACCCATGACCGCTGCGGCACTACCGTAGAGCCGATGATCAAACAGCAGTGGTTCGTGAAGATGGAAGAGATGGCAAAGCCGGCGATCGAAGCGATCAAAAATGGTGATCTGACCTTTGTTCCGGAGCGTTTTGACAAGATTTACCTGCACTGGCTGGAGAATATCCGTGACTGGTGTATTTCCAGACAGCTCTGGTGGGGACATCGGATACCGGCTTACTACTGTGATGACTGCGGTGAGATCGTTGTATCCAAGACAGCACCGGAGGTTTGCCCGAAATGCGGATGCAAGCATCTGACGCAGGATCCGGATACGCTGGACACCTGGTTCTCCTCTGCACTGTGGCCGTTCTCGACCCTGGGCTGGCCGAAGAACACAGAGGATCTGGAGTATTTCTATCCGACTGATGTACTGGTAACCGGATATGATATTATCTTCTTCTGGGTAATCCGTATGGTATTCTCCGGCTATGAGCAGACTGGAAAATGCCCGTTCCATCATGTACTGATCCACGGTCTGGTACGTGACTCTCTGGGACGTAAGATGAGTAAATCTCTTGGAAATGGTATTGATCCGCTGGAGATCATTGATAAATATGGTGCTGACGCTCTGCGCCTGACTCTGGTAACAGGCAATGCACCGGGAAATGATATGCGTTTCTATATGGAGCGTGTAGAAGCCAGCAGAAACTTTGCAAATAAAGTATGGAACGCTTCCCGTTTCATTATGATGAATATGGAGAAGGCTGAGATTCCGGAGCAGATCGATCTGAATACTCTGACGGATGCTGACCGCTGGATCCTGTCCAAGGTTAACAGCCTTGCAAAAGAAGTCACTGCCAACATGGATAACTTCGATCTTGGTATTGCAGTTCAGAAGATCTATGACTTTATCTGGGAAGAATTCTGTGACTGGTATATTGAGATGGTAAAACCACGTCTGTGGAATGATGACGATGCAACCAAGGGAGCTGCCCTGTGGACTCTGAAGCATGTACTGATCAATGCACTGAAGATGCTGCATCCGTATATGCCATTTATCACAGAGGAGATCTTCTGTAACCTGTCTGATGAGGAATCTATCATGATCTCCTCCTGGCCAGAGTATAAAGAAGAGTGGAACTTCGCAGCAGAGGAGAAGGCCATCGAAACTATTAAAGAGGCTGTCCGTGGTATCCGTACTGTTCGTACCAGCATGAACGTACCGAACAGTAAGAAAGCAACGGTTTATGTGGTATCTGATAATGCAGAGATCCGCAATATCTTTGAGCATGGAAAGGTATTCTTTGCAGCCCTTGGATTTGCAAGTGAAGTGCTCGTGCAGGCAGACAAGACCGGTATTGCAGAGGATGCTGTATCTGCCCTTCTTCCAGAAGCAGCTATCTACATGCCGCTGGCAGAACTGGTAGATATCGAGAAGGAGAGAGAGCGTCTTCAGAAAGAGGTTAAACGTCTGGAAGGCGAGCTTGCCCGTGTAAATGGTATGTTGAACAATGAGAAATTCGTCAGCCGTGCACCGGAAGCAAAGATTCAGGAAGAACGTGACAAGAGGGAAAAATACACCCAGATGATGAACCAGGTAAAAGAGCGTCTGGCACAGCTGGGAGAATAAGTGGAGCGTAAGATGACTTACCAAGAAGCAGAGGCGTATATCAATGATACGCCCAGATTCACAACAAAAAATACATTGGAAAATACAAAAGCCGTACTGGAGAAAATGGGACATCCGGAGCGCCGCATGAAGCTGATCCATGTGGCCGGCTCCAACGGCAAAGGCTCTGTCTGCGCCTATCTGTCATCCATTCTGACAACGGCAGGAAAGCAGACGGGGCTGTTTACATCCCCGCATCTGGTGGATATCAATGAGCGGTTCCAGATTAATCAGGAAAATGTATCCAATGAACTGTTCCTGGAAGCCTTTGAGGCAGTGATGGATATGGTCCATACTCTTCTGAAGGAACAGCCGGATACCTTTGCACACCCGACCTTTTTTGAACTTTTGTTCCTTATGGGTATCTACATTTTCGACAAAGCGAATATGGAATATGTGGTACTGGAGACCGGGCTTGGCGGACGGTTTGATGCCACCAATGTAATCGAGCATCCGTTGATCTCGGTGATCACTTCCATCAGTCTGGAGCACACCGAGTATCTGGGTGACACCTGTGCCAAGATTGCAGGAGAAAAAGCGGGTATCATCAAAGAGGGCTGTCCGGTGGTCTATGATGGCACCAGAGAGGATGTCTCTGAGGTGATCGAGGCCTATGCCGCCCAGATGCATTCCAGGGCTTATGCGATACGCCCGGAGATGTATAAAATTTTGATGAACACCCATAAAACGATTGATTTTTCCATGGATACTGGGTATTATGGACCTATGGACGTGTCAATCGACAGCGTGGCAGAATATCAGATCATGAATGCTATGGAAGCTGTGACTGCTGCAGAGGTGATGGATATCGGGCTGACCGAGGAAGACATTCATCGGGGCATGGAGCGCATGCACTGGCAGGGAAGAATGGAAACGGTCCTTCCCGGTGTGATCCTGGATGGAGCCCACAATGACTCCGGTGTGGAAGAGTTTGTAAAGACTGCCCGCAAATTCCAGAAGGACACGAAGCTGACGCTGTTATTTTCCTGCGTAAAGGAAAAGGATTATGATGGGATGATCCGAACCATCTGTGAGAGTCTGGATTTTGAAAGTGTCGTGGTGACACAGATTGATTCTTACCGGCAGGTTCCGTCAGAGGAGCTGGCTCAGATCTTCCGCAAATATACGACTCGTCCGGTGGAAGAGATATCTTTCATTGATGATGCATTTGATGAGGCGATGAAGAGAAAGGGAGACGGTGTGCTCTTCTGCGTGGGATCCCTGTATCTGGTAGGAAGCCTGAAAAGTCTGATAAGGAGCAGAAAGAATGCTTGATTTTGAAGAGGAACTGAAAAAATTCCGTCCAAGCCCTGAGATCGATCAGGTGGAGGATAACGTGTACAAAAATAATCTGGCAGATGTGACGGATCTGCTGGACGAGATGCTCAAAGAGATTAAGAACCGTCAGTAGAAAAGGTGGATATATGAAGTGTTTTAACTGCGGAGCAGTTCTGAAAACAACAGACTACTGCAGCCACTGTGGGGCAGATGTGAAGCTTTACAGAAGAATGCTCCAGTTGTCCAATGCTTATTACAATGAAGGTCTTGCAAAGGCGAAGGTGCGTGACCTGACCGGTGCGGTCATGTCTCTGCGTCAGAGCCTGAAGTTCAACAAGAAGAACACGGATGCGAGAAACCTTCTGGGACTGGTATATTTTGAGATGGGAGAAGTGGTGGATGCCCTGTCACAGTGGATCATCAGCCGCAGCTTCCAGCCGGAGAAGAACCTGGCGGATGATTATATTGAGTCTATTCAGAGCAATCCGGCCAAGCTGGAGATGATCAATACGACGATCCGGAAATACAACCAGTCACTGGTATACTGTGAACAGCAGAGCTATGATCTGGCAATCATTCAGCTGAAGAAGATCCTTTCAACGAATATGAATCTTCTGAAAGGTCATCTGCTGCTGGCATTGCTCTATATACATGCGGATAATTATGGACGTGCCAGAAATGAGCTGCGCAGAGTGCTGGCCATTGACCGGACCAATACCCGTGCCCTCCGGTATATGAAGGAAGTGGATGCGGCTGGTGGAAAACAGGCAGAAAAGGAAGCGGTCATTGCCCATAAAAAAGATTCTATTGCGTACACCAGCGGGAATGAGACCATCATTCAGCCAGTAGGTGTGAAGGACAACAGCAATTTCCATGCAGTGCTTAATATGGTGATCGGACTGGTGATCGGTGTTGCGGTTATGTGGTTTCTGATCCTGCCTGCACAGCACCGGTTAAATAATGACGGGCTCAACAAGGCAGTGGCTGAGTACAGCGATCAGGTAGAGTCCAAGACTGCAGCGCTGGAAAGTCTCCAGGCAGAGATGACAACTCTCCAGGAGAAGACGCAGGCGGCTGAGGAGACTGCAAAAGATGCAGAAAATAAGCTGAAGAGTCAGGAAGCACTGCTGGCAGCATATAAAGCCCATGCAGATGGAGATGCAGCCGGAGCGCTGGAGCAGCTCCAGTCAGTAGATCAGGAAAGCCTGTCCGCTGATGCAAGAGTTCTCTATGATGCTGTATTCAAAGAGGTGGGAACCAGTGCGGTACAGTCTCTTTACAGAACCGGATATGCAGCTTATGAGAGTGGTGACTATGCCACAGCGATCACGGATCTGAAGAAATGCTATGAACTGGATAACAGCCAGGGAGATGCTCTGTATTTCCTTGCCAGATCTTATCAGAAATCCGGCGATACAGAGAATGCAAAGATCTACTATCAGAAAGTTGTGGATGAATTCCCGAATACGAGAAAAGCAACAGATGCTCAAGGTCTCTTGGATAATCTGTAATATACAAAAGAAGAACCCTGAAGTGAGGGACGTTGTAGAAATACAACGTCCCTTTTTATGTGAAAAAAGCCGGGGAATATTTGCATGGGATGCTGGTGGGCAAGAAAGGAGAACGGTTATGGGATTTTTAATAAGAGAGGGTGCGCGTCTGGTGGTGCGGCTTCCCCAGGAGGTGGATCACCATAAGACAGAGTCGATACGGATCCAGGTGGACCAGATGATCCGGAAAGAACCAGTCACGGAAGTGGAGTTTGATTTTTCAAGAACGATGTTTATGGACAGTGCAGGGATCGGGCTTCTGATCGGCAGAAGTCAGATGATGGAGGCACTGGGCGGAAAAGTGATCATAAGTCATATGAGCCGCCGGATCCAGAGGGTGCTGGAACTGTCCGGCATTGAACAGTATATTTCGCTGGACAAGGAGGAAGACAGATGAAAAATGAAATGACGCTGGCATTTGACAGTATTTCAGAGAATGAAGCATTTGCAAGGGTGGCGGTGGCGGCCTTTGTGACGCAGTTGAACCCTACACTGGAGGAGGTGGCGGATATTAAGACCGCAGTATCAGAGGCGGTGACCAATGCCATTATCCATGGTTATCCCGATGGGATACATACCGTGATCGTCCGCTGCCGGACAGAAGATCAGACCGTACAGGTGCAGGTCATTGATGAAGGCGTGGGGATCGCCGATATTCATCAGGCTATGGAACCTCTCTATACCAGCCGTCCCAAGCAGGAGCGTTCTGGTATGGGATTTATGTTTATGGAAGCCTTCATGGATGAAGTACAGGTGGAGTCAGAGCCGGGGCTGGGAACTACAGTGACCATGCGGAAAACTCTTGGAAATGCAGAAGAGTAGGTAGTCTCTATGGATGATGTGATGGGTCTGATCGACAGAGCACACCATGGGGATGAGAGAGCGAGAGCACAGCTTGTTGAGCAGAATATGGGACTGGTGTGGAGCATCGTCCGCCGCTTCTCCGGCAGAGGTACAGAGAACGAGGATCTGTTCCAGATCGGAGCCATCGGGCTTATGAAAGCAATCGATAAATTTGACTGTTCCTTTGAGGTGCGATTCTCTACCTATGCCGTGCCTATGATCATGGGGGAGATCAAGCGTTTTCTGAGGGACGATGGTCTGGTGAAGGTCAGTCGTACATTAAAGGAAAATGGATGGAAGATCCGGCGGGAGACCGAGAACTATAGGAATCGGTGGGGGAGGGAGCCTACCTTGGAGGAACTGGCAGAAGCTACTGCACTGTCCAGAGAAGAGATCGTGGAATCGCTGGATGCAGGGCTGGAGGTGGAGTCTATTGACCGGACTTACAGTCAGGAAGACGGAAGCGAGATCTCATTGCTGGATCGGATCGACAGTCGAAATGCCGGGGAGCGTGTATCTGCCGGAGATCGGGAAAAAGAGGCTCTTCTTAACAGGGTAGTATTGGAACAGCTGTTGGAGGAATTGCCGGAGTCAGAACGAAAGCTGATCATCTGGAGGTATCTGCAGGAACAGACACAGACGAAAGTGGCTGAACGTATGGGAATCTCTCAGGTACAGGTGAGCCGCATGGAGAAACGGATCCTGAAAACAATGAGGGAGCGGCTGGAAGGTGGGTAATCCAGCTGGCTCCTGTGGATAATCCCGTATAATTCCGGGCATACTGTGGGAAACATGGATCACAGAGAAGGAGATACATGGAGATGACACAGAAAGTCGGAAAGTGGAGGTGTGAAAACCATGAGTGAGATCCTGTATTTGAAGATTGACCGGAATCATCAGGTAGATCATGTGGATGTGAGACTGGGAGATGTTGCAAAACTGGAATGCACGGATCTTAACAAGAAAAACCGGCTGAAAACCCTGAAGCTGTTGAAAATACAGGCAGAGAAAAGTGACCGGTACATTTTTTCTATCATGAAAGTGGTGGAGCTGATCCATCAGATCTATCCGGATCTAGAGATCCAGAACCTGGGAGAGACCGATTTTATTATTGAATATGAATCGTCGGAGTATTCGCATGACCGGCTGGCATGGCTAAAGGTCAGTATTCTCTGTGTGCTGATCTTCTTTGGTTCCGCATTTTCAATAATGGTATTTAATAATGATGTGGGGGTGCATGAGGTATTTGCCCGAACCTATGAACTGGTCACAGGGCAAGAGAGCAATGGATTTACGGTGATGGAGATCATGTATTCTGTGGGGATCGCTGTGGGTATCATCGTCTTTTATAATCATTTCGGTGGAAAACGGATCACAAAAGATCCGACACCCATCGAAGTACAGATGCGTCTCTATGAGGATGACGTCAACACCACGCTGGTGGAGGGCTGCAACCGGAAGGAGACGAGTATTGATGTGGATTAGAGAATTATTTGCAGGCCTTCTGGGTTTTGCCAGCGGACTGGCGGTGGCAGGAGGAATGTTTGCCCTGCTGATCGCTCTGGGAGTGATCTCCAGATTTGCAGGCAAGACCCACACAGCCGCCTATGTGATCCATTATGAAAATGCGGCGGCTTTAGGCGGTATCCTCGGAAATCTGTTCAGTGTCTATCAGTTTAGGTTACCCATCGGACTTCCGGGAGTGATCGCGTTTGGTCTGTTTTCGGGTGTGTTTACAGGAACCTGGGCCATGGCACTGACGGAGATCGTGGATGCAGTGCCGGTGTTCAGCAGAAGGATCCGCCTGAAGACAGGTATGCCCTGGCTGATCTTGAGCATGGCACTTGGAAGAGCAGCCGGGGCATGGATGCATGCGTATTTCGGTTATGGATGGTAGTTAAGATGGGAGCAGCCAGGTCTCTTTGTCCGGCTCGGGATGAAATTCTGCCCACTTGTCGTACCAGGCAAGACAGCACTTTGTATAAGCATCGGTAAGGGTTGTCTCTTTGAGGAGGCAATCTTCAGCATAAGCGGGATCTGTCCATTCTTGGATCTCATCTCTGGCATTCCAGAACTGCTCCAGTTCCATACGGGTCTGCTCCATGGGTTCTGTCAGAAGTCTGAGCTGCCAGTCTTCGTATGACTGCTCAGTACTGTACTCTCTGAGGCGATGGCGCTCCGGCATGGGGACACTTTGAAGTCCGCTTAACAATGCCTGTTCTTCTGCCCGGAGACTGGCTGCCAGCTCTTCGCCTGAACCCTGGTTTCGATGAGCCAGATAATGTTCATATCCAAACGGATAATAGAATACGGACTGGTCATCAAAGATCAGCAGGGATTCTGCCACCTGACGGATAAAATACCGGTCATGGGAGACGAACAATAAGGTGCCTGTGTAAGCACGAAATGCAGACTCCAGCGTCTCTTTGGCAGGAATGTCCATGTGGTTGGTGGGCTCATCCAGCACAAAGAAGTTGGGACAGCTTTTGAAGAGCTCTGCCAGGACCAGACGGGATTTTTCACCGCCGGACAAGGAAGAGACCTTCTTCGCTGTATCCTTCCCTGTGAATAAGAAGGCGCCAAGAGTCTGGCGTACTTCCTTGTCTGTCAGGGACGGGAACTGTTCATGAAAATGTTCCACCACGGTCAGATCTGACTGCAGAGCTGCGGTCTGCTGGTCAAAATAGCCCATCAGCACCTGTTGGCCAAGGGTCAGAGTTCCCTTGACAGGTGGGATCAGTCCTGCTGCGGTCTTCAGAAACGTGGATTTTCCGGCTCCGTTGGGACCGATGATACCGAGCTTCTGACCTCGGCGGATCCGAAGAGACAGTTCCAGCAGTGTCTTGTCATAACCAATCTGTAAATGTTCTGCCTCCAATACCCACTTGGCACTGCGCACGGATGGTTCCAGTGCGCCGGTGAATATGTGATAATCTTCCACTGGAGGTTTTTCTATCTTTGGCATTCGCTCCAGGATCTTTTTTCTGGATCTGGCAAATGCCGCTTTTTTAGGCTTGTTCTTGAATCGTTCGATCAGTTCCTCCAGCCGTTCGATCTCTTCCTGCTGGTGACGGTAAGACCGTTCCTGAATTGCCAGGTCTCTGGATTTTTGTTCTTTATAAGAAGTATAGTTGCCGGCATAGCGGATCAGTTTCTGCTGCCGGAATTCACAGACCGTATCAGCCGTCCGGTCCAGAAAGAACCGGTCATGAGAGACCATGACCACGGCACCGGCATATTGACGCAGATACTCTTCTAACCATTCGGTTGTTTCCATGTCCAGATGGTTGGTAGGTTCATCCAGCAGCAGAATATCAGGATGGGCAAGAAGAAGACGGATCAGGGCAATCTTCGTCTGCTCGCCGCCAGAGAACTGCGACAGCCTTTTCCTTTTATCTTCTTTGGAAAATCCGAAACCAGTGAAGAGACGGTCATATTCCTGTTCCCAGGTGAAACGTTCCCGATCCCATTTGTCAGGACATGGACAGGATTTGAGAAGTTCTTCCTCCACGGTAATGGTGGTGTCAGAAAAAGCCTGCTGACAGAGCAGGCCGGTGGTCAGGGATCGAGAAGTAAGGATTCCCTGTGCCTTGGAATGATCATCACGGTCAAGGGAGAGTTCTCCCGCCAGAAGTCGAAGGAGTGTTGTCTTTCCACAGCCATTTCTGCCCACGATGGCAATCTTCTCATTTCCACGGATCTCAAAATCAAAATGTGCAAGGACAGTCTGTGCTCCAATGCTGAGCGTGCCGTCCTGAATCTGTAATAACATGGGTGCTCCTCACGGTAAAATATGATTCCTAACTATATCAAAGATCAAAGCACATTGCAAGGCAGCAGAAAAGGGTAAATGCTCCCTGGAAAGTTTCATAATATTTCTTTTAACACTTGCCCTATGGAGCAGACAGTGTTATACTTACACACGTAATGAGTTCTGAAAACTAAATAAGAAACAGTTGGTGCCGCATTTTGCGGAGAATAGGGAAACAGGTGAGAGGCCTGTGCGATCTCGTCACTGTATGCAGCGAGTAGTTGTCGATGATGCCACTGAGGAGACTTGGGAAGGCAGACAGACTATGTGGAACTGCGAGTCAGGAGACCTGCCAGCTGTGGTACGGGAAATACATATTCCAGATCACGAGGTTTGGTTGTACCGAAAGATAGATTTCGATAAACCGACTGCGCACGCATGTTGGTTTTTGTCTTTTTCGCATCCCTTTTATTTAGCGGCTTCAGTATCATTGCAAAATATTTCTTTAAGGGAGAGAAAAAACATGAAGAAGAAAGTTGTAGCAGTTCTTTGTGCAGCAGCTATGACCGCAACATTAGTTGCAGGCTGCGGAAGTAAGACAACAACAGAAGCTCCGGCAGAGACTACCGAAGAGACCACTGAGGAGACAACAGAAGCTCCGGCTGAGGATGCAGCAGAAGATGCAGATGCTGACCAGGCAGCAGCAGACGAGGTTGCAGCTCTGATCGATAAGATCTACGTTCAGGAAAGAACTGAGACTACCGATGAGGATTGTAAAGCAGCAAAAGAGGCATGGGATGCTCTGACTGATGCTCAGAAAGAGCTGGTTGAAGGTGAAGAAGCTGATCCGGATTACTTCGGACGCGACACCGGAGATGCTTCCAAGGATGATCCGCGTAACCAGGATGAGATCGGAGAGAACGAGCTTCTGGTAGTAAGCTTTGGTACTTCTTTCAACGACAGCCGTGTAGCTGATATCAAAGGCATCGAGGATGCTCTTGCAGAGGCTAATCCGGACTGGTCTGTAAGACGTGCATTTACCGCACAGATCATTATCAACCATATCCAGGCTCGTGATGATGAGCACATTGACAACATGGATCAGGCACTTGAGAGAGCTGTAGATAATGGTGTTAAGAACCTGGTTGTACAGCCGACCCATCTGATGCATGGTGCTGAGTACGATGAGCTTTGTGAGGCAGTTGCAAACTACGAGGATAAATTTGAGTCTGTTAAGATCGCTGAGCCGCTGCTTGGTGAGGTTGGAGCAGACGCTTCTGCTGTAAATGAGGATAAGAAGGCAGTTGCAGAAGCAATCACCGCTGAGGCAGTTAAGACTGCTGGATATGACAGTACAGATGCTGCAGCAGAGGACGGAACCGCATTTGTATTCATGGGACATGGTACTTCCCATACCGCAAAAGTTTCCTACAGCCAGATGCAGGCACAGATGGACGAGCTTGGATACAAGAACGTATTCATCGGAACCGTAGAGGGCGAGCCGGAAGAGACTGCATGTGAGAACGTGATCAAAGCAGTTGCTGATGCAGGTTACAAGAAAGTTGTTCTTCGTCCGCTGATGGTAGTGGCTGGAGATCATGCAAATAACGACATGGCAGGTGAGGATGCTGATTCCTGGTTAAGCCAGTTCAAGGCTTCTGGAAGCTTTGACAGCGTAGATACTCAGATCGCTGGTCTTGGTGAGATCCCGGCTGTTCAGGATCTCTATGTAGCACACACCGCAGCTGTCATCGGAAAGTAAAGGAAGAGACAGAACATGAAAAGAAAGATCGTTACATTGCTGGGGGTGGCAGCATTGAGCTGTGCCATCATGACAGGATGTGGAAGCAAAGACGCACAGACCGAGGCGCCTGCACAGGAGACAGAAGAGACTGCTGAAGCAGATACTACGAAGGCTGATGTTGCAGAGGAGACTAAGGAAGCTGACACAGAAGAAGCAGAAGCGACAACTGAGGAAGCAGAAGAGACTGCAGCACCGCTGGAAGATGGTGTCTACACTGCAGAGTTTGACACTGACAGCGGAATGTTTCATGTAAATGAAGCAAACGATGGAAAAGGTGTCCTGACAGTAGAGAACGGCAAGATGACCATTCATGTGTCACTTGCCTCCAAGAAGATCGTGAACCTCTATCCGGGTCTTGCAGAAGATGCACAGAAGGATGGAGCAGAACTTCTGGAGCCGACTACAGATACCGTTACCTATAGTGACGGAGAATCTGAGGAAGTATACGGATTTGATATTCCGGTACCGGCTCTGGACAAAGAGTTTGATGTGGCACTGATCGGTGAAAAAGGAACCTGGTATGATCACAAAGTCAGCGTGACCAATCCGGTGAAGGCAGAATAAGCCAGTGATGAAAGATCTGTCGCATGGACGGCCCGGGCAATTTGCCCGGGTCGTTGTGCTATGGAAAGAGAGGACAAAGATGAAAAGAAAAATCTGGATGAAATTGACAGGAATTCTGACAGCAGCACTGCTTGTAACAGGAGTGACAGGTATTTCCATGACAAGCTATGCGGCAGAGAGTACAGAAGAACAGACTGACCTGGTCAGCGTGGATCTGGCAGGAGCTGCAGAAGCTCAGCCCATGAAAGTGGACATGAGCGATGGAACTTACAAGATTGATGTAGTTCTTGGAGGAGGAAGTGGTCGTGCAACCATCACATCTCCGGCAACTCTGGTCGTAAAAGAGGGATGTGCATATGCACAGATCGAATGGAGTAGTTCTCATTATGACTATATGAAAGTGGGAGAGACTACTTATGACCCCATTAATACAGATGGAAATTCTGTATTTGAACTTCCGGTCACTGTTATGGATAAGCCGATGGATGTGATCGCAGACACTACCGCCATGAGTGTTCCTCATGAGATTGAATATACCCTGACATTTGCATCCGACTCCATTACCAGTGGAAGACAGGCAGCACCAGGACAGCAGATCATATATCTTGCAGTGGTAGTTGCAGCAGGTGTGGTAGTCGTGATCCTTACAAAGAAGAAAAAGAGTAAAGAAGTATGAAGAAGAAAATAACAGCTATGCTGCTGAGTGTCGTAATGGCAGTTTCCCTGACAGCCTGCGGAAGCGGATCAGGTGCAGGAAAAGAGAAAGATACCAATATCAGTTCGGAGCTGACCTACGATCACAGTATGGAATTAACATATGCAGAAGAGTTTTCTGTGGACTATTATAATGATGGATATGCATTGGCCACCGTTGCAGATGATGGTCGTTACCTGATCGTTCCGGAAGGAAAAGAAGCACCGGATGATCTGGCAAAGGATATTACAGTGCTCAAGCAGCCGCTGACCAACATTTATCTGGTGGCATCGGCAGTGATGGATATGTTTGTATCTATTGATGCATTGGACTCCATTCGTTTCAGCTCTCAGAAGGAAGACGGATGGTATATAGAAGCAGCAAAACAGGAGATGGAAGCAGGAAATATCATCTATGCTGGTAAATATTCTGCACCGGACTATGAGCAGATCCTGTCAGAAGGTTGTGGACTTGCTATTGAAAATACCATGATCTATCACACACCGGAAGTCAAGGAGCAATTGGAGAAATTCAACATTCCGGTGATGGTGGATTATTCCAGCTATGAGAAGAATCCGCTGGGAAGAACCGAGTGGGTCAAGCTGTATGGACTGCTGACCGGTCATGAAGAAGAGGCAGAGCAGGCATTTGAAGCGGAGGCAGGTGCCTTCGAGGCGGTGAGCCAGGAAGAACCGACGGGAAAGACAGTGGCATTTTTCTATATTACCAGTACCGGGGAAGCCAATGTTCGTAAGAGTGCCGATTATCTGCCTAAGATGATCGAACTGGCGGGAGGTACTTACATTTTCAAGGATCTGGGCGACGAGGATGATGCGGCTTCCACTCTGAGTATGCAGATGGAAGAGTTCTATGCAGGAGCCAAAGATGCGGATTACATCATCTACAACAGCACCATTGATGGTGAACTGGCATCTGTGGATGACCTGATCGCCAAGAGTCCGCTGTTGGAAAAATTCAAGGCTGTACAGGATGGAAATGTGTATTGCACCACGAAAAACCTCTATCAGTCTACCATGGAACTGGGAACGATCACATCAGATATTCATGGTATGCTGACCGGTGATGAGAGCGGACTGACCTATTTATACAAGTTGAACTGATTCAGTAACATGCGAATATTTTTGGATCATCTTAGAGCATAAAACAGGAAAGGCAGGAGATAAAGATGCCAAACGGGCAAAAGAAAACAGCACATGCTGGAAGAGAAAATATCAGATATGGAGTGGCATTTTTGATCCTGCTGATCCTGCTGGTGATCTTTCTGGCCATGAATGTATGTATCGGAACGGTGAATATTCCGGTGGCAGAGATTCCGAAGATCTTAAGCGGCCATGGAGCAGATGAGACATTTTCAGACATTGTTATGGGAATCCGTTTTCCACGTGCGCTGGCAGCAGCAATTCTGGGAGGAGCACTGGCTCTGTCTGGCTATCTGCTTCAGACCTTTTTCCACAACCCGATTGCCAGTCCATTTACTCTTGGAATTTCTTCCGGAGCCAAGCTGGTGGTAGCGCTGATTATGGTAGCATCCTTAGGTTACACCTGGAGTGTAAGCTCCTGGGTTATGATTCTGGCGGCATTTGTGGGAGCTATGATCTGTATGGGATTCGTGATTCTTATGTCCAGAGTTATGGATAATATGTCCATGCTGATCGTCAGTGGTGTTATGATCGGATATATCTGTTCAGCAATTACTGATTTTGTAGTGACTTTTGCAGATGATGCCAATATCGTGAATTTACATAACTGGTCAAAGGGAAGCTTTTCCGGTATCACATGGGAAAATGTGGTGTTGATGACCATTGTAACTGGTATCACCACCGTAGGAATCTTTCTTCTGTCCAAGCCCATCAGTGCTTATCAGATGGGAGAATCCTATGCGAAAAATATGGGACTTAATGTGCAGATGTTCCGTGTAGTTCTTGTTATGCTTTCCAGTGTGCTGTCCGCATGTGTTACCGCATTTGCAGGACCGGTTTCCTTCGTGGGAATTGCAGTGCCGCATCTGGTAAAGAGCCTGTTCCAGACAGCAAAGCCGATCCTGATGATTCCAGCCTGTTTTCTGGGAGGAGCATCCTTCTGTCTGTTCTGCGACCTGTTGGCAAGAACCTTGTTTGCACCGACGGAATTATCCATCAGTACTGTAACTGCAGTATTTGGCGCTCCGGTTGTTATCTATATTATGATCCATCGGAAGAAAGAAAAGGCGGAATAAATCATGGAAGAGTTTTATTTTTATACCAAGGGACTGACAGTTGGATACCATGGCGTTCCGCTGATCAAAGATATTGAGCTCTGTCTGAAAAAAGGTGAGATCATGACCTTGATCGGACCTAATGGGGCAGGAAAGACGACGATTTTAAAAAGCATTATCCGCCAGTTAAAACCACTGGGCGGCGTGGCCTGCCTGGATGGATCCTCCATGGAAAAGCTGACTGGCAAGGAACTGTCACAGAAGCTGTCAGTGGTGCTGACGGAACGGGTGCGCCCGGAGATGATGACCTGCAAGGATGTAGTGGCAACAGGACGTTATCCTTATACGGGAAAATTTGGCATCCTGTCTGAAAAAGACTGGGCTATCGTACAGGAATCCATGGAACTGGTGCATATCGAAGAACTGGCGGAGCGGGATTTCTCCAAGACCAGTGACGGACAGAAGCAGCGGGTCATGCTGGCGAGAGCTCTATGTCAGCAGCCGGATATCATTGTGCTGGATGAGCCTACGTCTTTTCTGGATATTCGCTATAAGCTGGAATTTTTATCGATCATCCAGAACATGTCCCGTACTAGACATCTGTCTGTTATCATGTCTCTGCATGAGCTGGATCTGGCAGGAAGGATTTCTGACAAGATCGCATGTGTTCATGGAGACCGGGTGGATCGTTTTGGCACACCGGAGGAGATTTTTACAGACGGCTACATACCGAAGCTCTATGGTATGACAGTTGGGTCTTATGAAGAACGCACGGGTGATCTGGAACTGCCGAAGGTAGAAGGTGATCCGAAAGTATTTGTGCTGGCTGGAAACGGAACCGGCACAGCCGTATTTCGGAAGCTTCAGAGAGATGGAATTCCCTTTGCTGCAGGTATTCTATGGGAAAATGACCTGGATTATCCGGCAGCGAAAGCATTGGCATCCGAAGTAGTCAGTGTGAAAGCGTTCTGCGAGATGGATGAAGCATCCCTGAACCGGGCAAAAGCACTGGTCGATCAGTGTGAAGAGGTGCTGTGTACGGTAGATTTGACAGAAGTGGGAGCGCAGGCAGAATCATTGAGAATACTGTATGAATATGCAAAGATGAAAATTAATATCAAAAAAGTATTGCAAACAACCTAAAAAGTATTGCGAAAATACCAATTGAGTATTATAATGAAAAAAGTTTTTAGAAACTTTATAAAAATTTAATTTTTGGAATGGATACTGGAAATGCATTATACAAGAGAAGCAGCTATCGAGCGGCTGCTGCGAAGCTTCAGTTCCTGCTATAATATTCAATTGGTCGAGGATGACCAGACCCCAATCACAGCCCGCTGTGATTTTTTTGAACATTCGGGGCAGTATGTCATATCGAAAAAAGCAGAACTGTGGTCGGCAGACAATGAAGAATTTCTATATGTTTTAAGTATTCCGCATCTGACACTGGAGCTTTACGAGCAGTGGAGAGATCATGTGCAGGCGGAAGCCATGGAGCGCATCCATGTGGGACCAGGACATATGGCTTCTTATATTACACCGATCTTCATCTGCGATACCTGTGATGAAGCGGCAAGAAAGGCATTAAAAAAATGCCGCATTTACAAAAGTTTTCATTTTTCACTGCATGGCTGGATGGATCACCATACCGCACTGGTGGAACTGTCGACAGGACAGATCGACGGAAACCTTGGGGGACGCCATACCGCGAAAATTTTGAAAAAGGTACTATATTCGCAAACATTGAAGGGAGAAAGTTAACATGAATTCATTAGTACTTCTCATCATCTGTGTTGCTATTCTTGCAGCTGGATATATCTGCTACGGCGGATGGCTCTGCAAGCAGTGGGGCGTAGGTGAAAGCAAAACTGAGACACCGGCTCACACCATGGAAGATGGCGTGGACTATGTACCGGCAAAAGCACCGGTTCTGATGGGACATCATTTCTCATCTATCGCAGGCGCAGGCCCGATTACCGGACCGATCGGCGCAGCTATGTTCGGCTGGCTGCCTGTAACTCTGTGGATCCTGGTCGGAGGAATCTTCTTCGGCGGCGTTCACGATTTTGGTGCACTGTTCGCTTCTGTTCGTAACAAAGGACAGTCTATCGGAGAGATCATCTCCGCTAACATGAGCAAACGTGCAAAACAGCTGTTTATCATCTTCTCTTACCTGACTCTGATCCTGGTAGTAGCAGCATTTGCTTCTATCGTAGCTTCTACATTTGGAGCAGTATATGATGAAAGCGGCGCACTTGATATGGCTAAATCCGCAACTCCAGCTACGGTGGCAATGATTTCCTTGCTGTTTATTCTGATCGCTATCGTATTTGGTTTCTGCGTATATCGTCGTAATATGCCAATGGGCATTGCTTCTGTTGTTGGAGTACTTGCCATCATTCTTATTATGGCAGTTGGTATGAATTTCCATCCGATTTATTTGTCCACCAAGACTTGGATGTGGATCGTAGGTATCTATATTGCAGTTGCATCTGTGACACCGGTATGGATCCTTCTTCAGCCGCGTGACTATTTAAGCTCCTTCCTGCTGTACGCGATGCTGGCAGTAGCAGCTTTTGGTGTTATCGTAGCTCATCCGACCTTTGACAGCAGCTTCCCGGCATTCGCTGGATTTGCGGTTGACAACGGAAACGGAATGCAGTATCTGTTCCCGGTACTGTTTACAACAGTTGCCTGTGGTGCGATCTCCGGATTCCATTCACTGGTTTCCTCTGGTACCACGTCCAAACAGCTTGACAAAGAAAAGGATGCAAGACCGATCGCTTACGGCGGAATGCTTCTGGAGTGTGTACTTGCAGTGCTGACTCTGTGCGCAATTGGATATGCTTACAAATGGAACGCAGCTAACCCGGACAGCGCTCTGGTTGGAGCAACCGCTATCTTCGGTGGTGGTATTGCTCATATGATCGACGATATCATTCCGGGAAGCTACACCATCCTGAACTCTCTGCTGGTATTGACCTACTCTGCATTCTGTCTGACATCACTGGACACTGCAACTCGTCTTGCACGTTTCATGTTCCAGGAGTTCTGGCTGGAGCCTGGTGAAACTGCAGCAGATGTAAAAGAGGGCTGGAAGAAAGTTATGGTTAATCCGTACTTTGCAACCATCCTGACAGTTGTACTTGGTATTCTCCTTGGTATGAACGGATACGGCAAGATCTGGGGTCTGTTCGGAGCAGCAAACCAGCTGCTGGCAGGTATCGGTCTTCTGGCTGTAGCTACCTGGCTTGGTAACCTCGGAAAGAACAACAAGATGTTCCTGCTCCCTATGGGATTCATGATCGTTGTAACTATCTGCTCTTTGGCACTGACCGTTAAGAATCAGGTTGGTATGATCATGGCTGGCGGTGCAGACTGGGGTCCGTGGGCACAGACGATCCTTGGAGTTCTGCTGATCGTTCTTGCTATCGTGCTTGTTATTGAAGGTGTTCAGACTTTGAAGAACCCGAAAAAAGCAACTGCATAAGTACTACATAAAAGATAATAAAAAGGGGCTGTAAAATAAGTCCCTAATATAAGAAACGCCAATTCCGGCAAATGTCGGTTTTGGCGTTTCTTTGTATTAAC
>NZ_JBBMFC010000026.1:0-36231 GCF_040096225.1 Hominiventricola aquisgranensis
TACAAAGAAACGCCAAAACCGACATTTGCCGGAATTGGCGTTTCTTATATTAGGGACTTATTTTACAGCCCCTTTTTTCGACATCCAGAATTAGCACTCACAACAAAAAAGGTGCTGTGCAACAGCCTTTTTTATTTAATATTCACTGTAATTTTTATCATTTTCAATTTGTGCAAGCAGTTCTTTTGTCTCTTTGACGCTATATCCTTTATGGATCATATAACGAAGTGCAATTACCAGCGCCGTTACATCTTTGTAATCCCACACAAATCTTCCCATAGTCACTCCACCAACTCCACAGTCCATCGCATCTCTGGTCATCTGCAGGTAATCATCCAGTGTTTTGCATGCATCTCCACCCTGTATTACTACTCTGAACGAGGATGGAACACAGGAAATTACTTTTGCCATGGATTCCGGATCACCTGTATATGTAGTTTTTACTATATCCATTCCCAGTTCACAGGCACTGCGCACACAGTATGCGATATTTTCCCATGAGGTTCTTTCATTTACCGGTACAGACTCACCCTTTGGATAAATATGTCCGATTAAAGGCATTCCTTTTTCCATACACTCCTCTGAAAAACGGCCGATCGTCTCAAACTGCTCTTCCTGAAAATTTCCCAGTGTCATTGCCCCAATAGAAACCGCATCAGCACCCATTCGGATTGCTTCATCTACACTTCCAAATATACCATCTTTTGTCGGTGCGACAGGTGAATAATTGGAGCATTTCATCAGAATAGATACTTCTCCTACATGATTCCACATACACCGCTCTGCAATTCCCTTTGTCATTGTCAGCGCATTGGGACGTCCTGCAATAATTTTATCAATAGTTTCCTGGATTGGCTGAATCCCCTTCATAGGTGCAATTCCTCTGGAGATTGCATGATCCACCGTGATTGCCATCATTTTATTGCTACTCGAATCCACAAGTCTGCTCATCCGAACAGCTTTTCCTAACATTGCCATAACTTTCGTCTCCTTTATTTGTCTTTTTGTTATACCATCGGGAATACAGTTGCTGCGATCAATGTAAGAATAAATGCCATTCCCGCCAATGTAATTGTATTAAACGTATAAGTTTTCAAACCGCCAGTTACACTTGCGCCTGAAAGGTTTGTTACTACCCAGAAACCAGAATCGTTCACATGTCCAATAAAGTTTCCTCCTGCCAGTGCTGCAGTTGCAATATATACCGGATGGCATTGTGCCGTTGCTGCCACTGATGCCATGATCGTCATAGAAGTAATTGATGCAACCGTACCGGATCCCTGTGCCACTCTGAACAATACGCCAATCAGGAATGTGATTCCAAGAATCACCAGAGTGGAGGACTGACCTTCGGACAGACCGGAAACCAGTACATCACCAATCTTTGTTGCCTGAATAACAGCTCCAAAAGAACCGCCTGCTCCAGTGATTAGAAGCACAACGCCTGCCTGTTTCAGGGAACCTGTCACAGATTCGCTGATGCCTGCCCAACCCATTTTCTTGATAAAAATTAAATATGCTGCAAGAAGTCCCAATAAAATAGCAACTGTTTTCTGTGCAATAAAGCTTACAAATGCCGGTGCTTCACTGCCAGTGACAACCGGCCAGAAAGATCCGGTTAAAATACACAGTACCGGAAGAAGAATCGGTACTAATGCAGTCCATGCTGCCGGGAGATCTGTTTTTACAGCAACTTCCTGATTCATATCCAGCAGACCGGTCTCATCTTTTTCCGGATTCCAAAAACCAGGTCTGTCCAACATTTTAAACCATACAAACATTGCAAAGATCGCCGCCAGTAAACCAATAATCGTTCCTGCAACAATAATGTAAGACAGATCAAAATTCAAGATACTTGCTGAGGCTAACGGATTCGGTGTAGGTGGAACAAATGTCTGTGAGCTAACACCTCCAATTGCAATTGCTCCTGCAAAATATGCCAGTGGTCTCTTTGTCTCTTTTGCCACTGCAATTCCAAGTGGAATCAGGATTACAAAAGTAACATCAAAGAATACCGGGATCGACAACAGAAATGCTGTGAGTCCCAATGCCCACGGTGCCTTTTTCCCTGGAAATGCTTTTAAGATAGATTTCGCAAGAGATTCTGCTGCTCCAGAATCTTCAAGGATCTGTCCCATCATAATACCAAAGCCAATGGGGAGACCGATTCCTGTCATCAGATTTCCAAAACCATTATTAATAGATTCTACAGTTCCCCCGAGTCCAAGCTGACACGAAATTCCCATATACAAACTTGCCAGGACCATAGAAATGACAGGACTCACCTTAAACTTCAGAACTAGAATAAGAATAATTGCTATCGAAATTGCCAGATTAAACGATAAAACCATTGCACTCATATTTCACTTCTCCTTTTTTGTACACAAAACCAGATATCAATGTATTTCATTGATACCATCCCCTTTATTTTAAAAATTGTACCCCTGGATAACCATTGCTTGACAAACCGCGAACCTAGAATTATCATAAATTTAAACGGTTTGATATTCGATGATTTAAGGGTTTGAGCACTCCATAGATTGATTTATATTCTTCAAATCTGTCACTGTATTGCCTGTACATATCCAGATTTGGAAAAAATGTATCTTTAGAGTGAACCATGCAAGCAGTTGCCTCTTCTATCGTTTTGTAATATGCCGTTCCTACTGCTGCAATGATGGCTGCTCCCAACGATGCAGCCTCATTTGTCTGCAGTGTGGTAATCTTTTTTCCGAAAACATCTGCTTTTATCTGTAACCATCGTGCAGTTTTTGCTCCACCTCCGATTAATCGTATCTCCTCCACTGGCTGTTCCGTACTTTCTTCAAGCGCAAGTAAATTAATCTTCATCTCATATGCAAGTGAATCCAATACCGCTCTTGAAATATCTTTTTTGGTATAATTTGCCTTTAATCCAATCACTGCACCCAGCGACTGCGGATCATTGTAAGGTGTGCCTGCGCCTTCTATATGTGGCAATATATACATATCCGATGGTTTATCAGAACACTGCTCGATAATCTCTGTATAAATATCTCTTCCTTCTTTTTCACAAATGCCAGCTTCACAAGAATAAAACGTTTTTTTATACCACTTGAAAAATAATCCACCATTTGTATTAATTGCCATTGTAATATAATTACTATCGGTAACATGTCGATAACAAGGCAAATTATTCTTCAGCATTTTCCTGTTTATTTCCAGCTTTGGCAACACTGTCAGCATCGCATCCACAGTTCCGCAGGCATCCATCAGCATTCCTGCCCGGCACACACCGCTTCCTACTGCACCACAAGCCTGATCATGTCCGCCTACGACTACCACGCAGTCTTCAGATAACTGGCACTCCCTGCATACCTCCTTTTTTACCTTTCCAAGAATTGTTGTTGAAGAAACCGGCGTAGAAAGTTTTTCTTTAGAAATTTCTGCCAGTTCCAGCACTTCTTCATTCCATATCAGCGTGTCCGGACTCAGCATCATACTTCTTCCAGCAACAGAGTAATCAATCAGCGGATTTTCCCCTGTCAGCAAATACCCTGCATAATCTGGTACACAGCAGAATTTCCATGCATCTTCATATACTTGCGGCAGATTTTCTTTATGCCACATAATTTTATTCAATGTATAGATCGTTGAAAATGCATTTCCTGTTTTTTGATACATCTCCCATTCATCAAAATTATCTTTCCAGAACCTGTACTGTTTCAGAGTTCTGTTATCCATGGTAACGATAATATTGTAGAGTGGCTGACCTTCTCTGGTAATAGGAACTACTGCCTGTGCCTGAGATGATATTGAGATTGCCTGAATATTTCCATTCATCTTTGCCGAGACTTCTCTCAAAACTTCTCTGATCTTATTCCAGTAATCCCGTGCATTCAACTCTGCCCATCCCGTGTGCGGAAATATCAGATCACATTCTCTTCTGGCAAAAGCCATTTGCTTTCCTTTTTCATCAAAAACTGCCGCTTTTACTCCTGATGTTCCTAAATCAAGTCCGCAAAACATACCATACCTCCTTTTCTTATAAAATTATTGTTTGCCCTCCCTTCAACATTTATATTTTTGTTTCATCCAGCGCTTTTCGCGTCTTCATAATATTTTCATAGGAAGCTTCATAATTTTTAAATGAAACACCAATGTATAACATATCTATAATTGACAGCTCGGCTATCCTCGAAGACAGTGCGTCGCTACTGAATGTCGTTTCTGTTGAAAATGTGTTGAGAACAATATCCGCCTCTTCCAAAATTGGCGATTTCGCATAGTTTGTAATCACAATTGTTTTTGCGCCTGCCTGATGTGCCAGATGCAGCGCTGTTAAAATATCTTTTGATGCCCCTGAATGCGAAATGGCAATCACCACATCATTGGCTGACAGAACAGATGCTGACATAGCCTGCAAATTGCTGTCTGTATATGCCAAAGCCAGATATCCGATCTTCAGGAATTTGTGCTGCCCATCCAATGCCACGCTTCCTGAACCACCGATTCCATAGAAAAGCAATGTTTTACAGTTCAAAATCAGATTTACAGCATCATTGATTGCATTTCTGTCTAACACTTCACTTGTGCTTTTCAATGCCTGAATATCTGAATCTATAATTTTATCTACAATCGTTTTTATCGTATCATCTTTCGCTAACTGACCATATATCTGCTGCTCTGGTGCAATCGCTTCCTGCGCGATACTAATCTTCATCGCCTGATATCCTTTATATCCTAGTTTCTGCGAATATCGTACCATTGCCGCTTCGCTGACTCCACATGCTTCCGACGCTTCAGCAACTGTCATATGAATGATCTCTTTAGGATTTTCTTCTATATACCTGCTTATTTTTTCATCATTCTTTTTCTTCAGTTCAGGAAACATTGACTGAACTCTTGTTTTATAGCTTGTTGTCTCTTTACTCATATATAATCTCCTCTGTGTTTCCTATTATATCTTATTTGTAATTTAATTTCAATATTTTTCTTTATTTTTGAAATTTTAATTCATTCTGTAATTTAATTTCAAAAAAACCACCAGTACTTCAAACTGATGGTTTTCAATATTCTATATTCTTCTATCAAATCATTTTCAGTCTTCACTTCATATGGCATATTTTTCCAACAATCGTCAGCACTCCCATGCTTCCAAACACCATCAGCGCTTTTTGCAGCGCTTCAGGCAGTCCCAGCACCATCGCTCCTGCCTGGATAAACATGTAGACAAACATATGAAGGCACAGGATCGGAAGCGTCTGCTGTCCAACCAGGCTGATCAGATGGGATACCTTGGGGAGTTTCACTTCCACCAGTGCACCCAGCATGAGGATCACGATGGATCCTGAGATTCCAACCAGCAGATATGCCAGCATGCTGACACCATAGTTACCGCAGGATAAGTTCACACTGCCGCATACAAAGCCCAGCAGCAGAAATACATTAAAAGAACCGATCCACAACCGCTTATCCTGATCCAGCTTCTGTGCTCCGTCTCTCTGTCGGAATGCTTCGCCTGCTGCAAAGAAGCAGGAAAAATAAGGAACTGCTTCCAGACTCCAGGGCAATAAGAGAGGTGTGACATAATGCCAGATCACTGATGCCATGAGTCCTGCCATCAGCAACTGATACTTTCGTCTGCTCTTACTGATCAGTCCATACCAGGCATAGACCAGAAAAAGAGCTGTCAGAAACCACAACGGAGAATTCAGAAGATTCAAGAGCACTGGATTCTCTCCTGTATAGCTGCTCTGCCACATCTGATTCCGTGAATAGAGGATTCCCAGAAGAGACTGTATCTTCAGATCTCCTGGATTGCCGCTCAGCACGGAATCCTTCAGATAAAAAAACAGCCATAGAAAAGCACTGGTTCCAAAATACGGGATCAGAAGACGCTTTGCTTTTTTCCAGAGAAAAGCGCCATAACTCTCCCCTTCTTTTCTACGAAAAGTATAGCCCGCCGCGAAGAAAAAGATGGGCATATAGAACATACCGCCATAATAGGTGAGGGCTCCCAGCGAGCAGCCTGCATGGACAGCCAGCACCACCAGGATTCCCATGGCTTTTCCAAAATCCAGCCATTCCAATCGTTTCTTTTGTTCTGCATTTCTACTCATCACCGAAAGCAACTCCTCTTTCTTTTTCACCCATCTTACGCAGCAGGATCTGCAACAGAACTTACTGCTTATCTAATAATGCTGTCAGCTTCCCACTCAAGGGCTCCACATACCGAACAGACAGTTCTGACAATCCCACGGTAATGACACTGATCAGTACCAGATTGATCAGACAAGTCAGATTATATCCAAGCAAAGGCTCCACAGTCAGCAAAAACCAGGATCCAAATGTGGCAATCACCAGAAAATGAATCAAGTACAGGGAATAGGAAATCCGTCCCATATACAAAAAAATCTTTTTTGATAAGAACCCCTGCACCGACTTCAGGTTTAACACTGCAAATACGAAGCAGAGCACGCCAAAGATATGATAATAATTCACGAATACGAAAGGAAGGATTCCCCACAGAGTTCCTTCGTAGCCAAAACCTGCAGACGGATAACACATAAAATAAAGTCCCACTGCAAGCATGAGCCAGTTTAAGATCCGGTTACCACACAGCCACTGCTTCCAGTTCCAGTCCGTGCACATAAAGTCACACAGCACATAACCAAGAAAAATACCAAGAAAATCTGTCCGCAACAATACAACCGCCACAATCGCATACACGATCCAACGGAAACGTCTGCCACCGGTCAGCGCCGCCAACGCATAGTCAATGTACGCTCCTAAAAACAGAATCTGCAGAGTCCACAGCACGCCATTATAATCATTCGTTCCAAACAGGAAACATCCGTACAAGGATTCTTTGAGCATGCTCAAAAATGATGGTGAAAAACTGTTAAATCCGGCAAACCATTCTTCTGAACCTGCCAGTACCGCTGCAGCCGTATTCTGATAGAGTCCAAACTTCATTGCCAGATAGATCAGAATATTGATCACCAGAACCGTCGGCATCAGACGAAGATATCTCTTTTTCGCACTTGCAGCCAGTCTCTTTTTATCTCCTGTTATCAGGAAACTTCTGCACAGCAGAAAACCGCTCAGGATCAGGAACAGTCGAACCGCTGTATTTCCATTAAAAAATACATTCAGAGGGGATTTTCCGATGACAATATCTATCTTTCCCGGCAGATGACAGCCCGCCGGGTCATAATGATACATTCCATAATAAAACGCATAGACGAAATGGGTCAGGAATACGGCCACACAGCCGATTCCTTTGAGCCCGTCTAAATATTCCAGTTTTTCCGTACGCACAGATCCACCACCTTCGCTTCCTTCAGAAGCTTCACACACAGATACATAAGTACCAGAAGCTGCAATACTGCAAATACCCACATAGGCATCATAGACTCGCCATTCACGCACTCCTGATAACCGGCAAACGTTACGATCTGCAGTGCAGCCGCAAGAAGAAATTCCTTCGGCTCCACCAGCACCAGAATCACTGCCAGCACACAGAACAGATAACCATAAGTCTGATCCATATAAGGCAGAAAATACCCGGCCGCCAACCCGAAGAACAGAAGCAGACGAAGAACGGGCAACATCTGAATCTCTGCCCCATTTTTTCTGGCAGATACATCTCCTGAAGTCTCATCCACTGTCTGGGTCAGTTTCCACTCTCCCTGGCAGAACACCCACACGCCAAGGAACAGAAGTCCCACTGCCACAAAACAGCCAACTGTTGCCACCGGATCAAAGAGCTGTCCCTGCATGGCTTCCCGGCCGACGATCTCATAGATGTTGGCCCAGTGAAAGGTCGTCAATGTATAACCGGCTCCGAACCAGGCATGAAAGCTATAGACAAATCTGGCTGTTCCCGTCAGAAGTAACACGAAAAGCTGTCCAAAAGGAAGTCCTTTGTATTTCCACAAAACCATTGCCACAAGAGCAAGGCCTATATATTTGACATTCCACAGCAACAGTGCACCTGCCAGGATCGTGAACATCCACGTGGTTCCACTTTCCAGATAAAACAATGCACAGATACATATAAGTGCACCGATACTGGCATTGCTTCCCATGATCGTCCCATCCATAACGATGGTCGGAAGGATCATCAGGATTCCATAGGCATAGAGTCCTCTTCTGACACGTCCGGTCATACGCTTCACCAGCACGCCTGCGCAGACTGCCAGATACCATTCTTCCATGAGCATCCGCATATCAGGCATCCCACTGTCCGGGAATGCGGTTCGAAGAGCGAATCCCACCCCTGTGATACATACAGCAAGAAGCGCTTCCATAAAATCAAATTTTACTTTCCCAACACAGAACTTCCGAAAGAGAAGTGTACGCAGGAAATCATCAAAACCTGTCATAATCCTGCCCTCCCTTCTGTCCGTTCACCCTCAATTCTGTCAGATTCCAAAGTTCCACCCTCCAGCACATTTGCCGGATCATGCAGATACCGGTAAACATCCAGACTGATCAGCACCAGCAGTGCCAGCTGGATAAATGCAAGTGCCCCATAAGACACCAGCGGTGCCTGCTTGGTCAGATACTGCCCATATCCCACCACAGTCAGGAAGGAGGCTGTCACAAACAGCGGGAATCTTCTGACACGGATCAAGGTATAGATCAGCAGAAATGCATCGGTCAGATACAGATACCGCTCATGCATATGCGGGATAAAATAGGTGGTCAGCATTCCGAAGAACACTACCAGCAGGATCACAAACTCCTTCGTTATCCGAACCTTTTGATAGGCCATATAGCACATGACCAGCATAAGTATTCCCAGGATCAGAAGCATGCCTGCCTTCACATACTCATCCAGGAAGAAATTATTTCCAATGATCTGGTAAATATTCGGGAATTTAATGGATAAAGACCAACGGTCTTTGCCTCCCTGGAACGCATAGATTCCCAACAGTTCCATAAAGGGTCTTCCTGCCAGCCATGCCGGAAAGATTCCAACCAGATACATGATCGGGATCGTCACAAAATGCTTCAGATCCACTTTCCGCCGTACCCAGAGGATCACCAGAAACGGGAAGATAAACAGGGTCTGAAGTTTCACCGCAAAAGCAGCTCCATAGAACCACATACCTGCCCATTTCTTATTTTTCATCAGACAGTTTACACATTCCAGGATCAACAATGTATAGATAATATCACACTGAGACCAGACTGCTGCATTGAGGATCACCGTCGGAAGAAACAAGAATACACCATATGCCAGCATCCCCCGCTTCTTGCTTCCGGTACAGTCTGTCACCATATTTCCTATCAGACCTGCTCCCACAAAATCAAGCATACAGCAAAAAGCTTTAAATGCCGTCATAGAATTGATGGGGAGAAGTGTGATCAGATACAGAAGATACATGACTGGAGGTGCATAATCATAGAAGTTCCCTGCCAGGGCTTTGAAGCCGCCAGCTCTTAACTCCTCAAGCCACAGGCTCCAATAGTCGGTCCAGTCCTGGGCCACAAAAGAACGGACGGCTGTGCGCACCCACACAGCCAGTACCGTAATTGCCGCCAGAAGCACTACGTCTGACACGTTCAGCTCCTGGCCGCCTAATTTCATTTTTTTATTTAGAAGGTTTCTCACAGACTGATCCATGTAAAATCTCCCTTATCTCAAAACTTTTTCAATGATATATCTCGGACGCTCTTTGGTCTCCAGATAAATCTTGCCAATATACTCTCCGATCACACCGATGGCCAGGAGCTGCAACCCTCCAATAGCCCAGATGGATACGATCAGGGATGTCCAGCCAATGCTTGTATTTCCAAGGAAATGCTGTACCAGGGAATAGATCAGCATCAGAATACTGCACATGAAGATCATAAAGCCCAGGAACACGATGAAACGGATCGGTTTGATGGACAGAGACGTAATACCATCCACTGCCAGTGCCAGCATCTTCTTCAGCGGATATTTGGACTCTCCTGCCAGACGCTCATGTCTCTCATAAGTAACCACATCGGTCTTAAAGCCGATCATTGGCACGATACCACGCAGGAACAGATTCACTTCCTTGTAGTTTGCCAGTTCATTCAGGGCACGCTTGCTCATGAGACGATAATCTGCATGATTGAATACCACTTCGCCGCCCATCAGATTGATGATCTTATAAAATCCTTCTGCGGTAAACCGTTTGAAGAAAGTATCGGTAGTTCTGGCACTGCGGACACCGTAGACAATGTCACAGCCCTCATAGTATTTCTCTACGAACTGATCGATCACATCAATATCATCCTGCAGGTCCGCATCCAGGGATATCACCATGTCTGCGTATTCCTTTGCAGTCATAAGTCCACCCAGCAATGCATTCTGATGTCCTCTGTTACGAGACAGCTTCACACCCTGATAGAGCGGATCCTGATCATGCAGCTCCTCGATCATCTCCCAGGTACGGTCTTTGGAACCATCATTGACAAACATGATCTTGCTGTCACGGGAAATCATATTCCGGTCCATCAGACTTTCCATTTTTTCCTTGAGACGTCTTGATGTCTCCGGAAGCACCTCCTGCTCGTTGTAGCAGGGAATGACAAGATACAAGATCTGATTCTTTTCTCTCTCCATAATCCTCTTCCTTACATTCCTTTGATGTACTCTTCAATTGCATCATGCCAGTCAGCAAATCTGTGTTCACCGGTCAGGCGGAACATCATGTTATCCAGAATGGAATATGCCGGACGGTTCGCAGATGCCGGATTATTTTTCACATACTCTTCCGTCGTAATATGATTTACTTTAGTTTTCTTTCCAGCCAGACGGAAGATCTCATCCGTAAAATCTGCCCAGTTGGTATCACCCTCGCAGGTACCATGGAAGATACCATAGTTCGCGGTTGGAAGCAGCCATGCCATAGCTCTTGCCAGTTCTGCAGCACTGGTCGGAGTTCCCAGCTGATCCTTTACAACGCTTACCTCGTCATGTGTCTCAGACAGCTTCAGCATCGTCTTTACAAAATTGTTGCCATCGCCGTAGAGCCATGCAGTACGGATGATGAAGAACTCTTTTGCAAACTGCTGAACAAATTTCTCACCGGCAAGCTTGGTCACACCATAAGCACTCTTCGGATCCGGAGTATCGAACTCGGTGTACGGTCTGGTTCCATTTCCATTAAATACATAATCTGTGGAAATGTGCATCATCTTGGCACCGGTCTCAGTTGCCGCAATACTTAAGTTGCGCGGTCCCAGTGCATTGATCTTCCATACGATATCTCCTGCGGTCTCACAGCCATTTACATTGGTAAATGCGGCACAGTTCAGGATCGCATACGGTTTTACCTCCCGCGCCATCTCCATTACTTTATCAATATCGGTGATATCCAGTTCAGCCACATCGGTATTTACCAGCTCATAATCTTCATTACCTGCCAGCTGCTTGTTGATTGCTCTTCCCAGCTGTCCGTTACATCCTGTGATGATCAGTTTCTTCTTCATGTTTTGCTTTCTCCTTTTTCAACTCTTGTTCCAGGTCCTGTAATCTCTTCTCATTGAGTGCCACCATCTGATCCAGGGTACGCACACTGTTGGACAGGCGGGACAATGCCACCGTCAGTGAAAAGATAATGAGCAGGGAAAAACAGAATCCCAGGAAAAATATCATATTTACCGGTGCGTAGATTCCAAGGAATCCAGACACCACATTTAACAAAGCCGGGGCGCAGTCAAATACAAACAATGCTGTCAGAACCAGCATCCAGACCAACGCATATTTCAGTTCCAGACTTCTGCGGCGGATCATATTGATCAGGATCGCCAATATAAATAAAATAGCCAGACCGACCACGATCTGCAGTTTTACTGTCATCATGGCAATTACCTCCTAAGTCTTTCCATCAGAATTGCCAGCGTCACCTTGATCATATAATAAGCTGACTTAAATCCCGCGATAGAAGAGCTGCCCTCTTCCCTTTCTCTCATAACTACCGGAAGCTCCGTGACTTTCTTGCCCATTCTGAGGATCGCCATCACACTCTCCGGCTCCGGATAATCCTTCGGATAATTCTGTGCGTAGATCTCCATAACCTGACGGTTCACCATACGCATACCGGAAGTGGGATCTGTCACCAGCTTTCCTGTCATCAGTTTGATCAGAACTGAGAAATAGCGGATTCCCACACGGCGCAGTCCCGATGACTGAAATCCTTCCTTTTCAATAAAACGGGAACCAATGACCATATCACTGCCTGTCCGCTCCAGTTCCTCTGCCATCTGCTCCAGATAAGACGCATCGTGCTGTCCGTCTCCATCGAACTGAACCGCCAGATCATAGCCGTTCTGGCATCCATACAGATAGCCTGTCTGCACAGCACCACCGATTCCCAGGTTAACAGACAGATTTACATGTTTGATTCCATTTTTCCGACATACTTCCAATGTATCATCGGTGGAACAATCGTTGATTACTATATAATCAAATCCCGGCGCATTCTGCCGGATATCGTCAACTGCCCGCTCAATACTTGCACTTTCATTAAAAGCGGGAATAATGACCAGTTTTTTCATAAAAACAGTTCTCCTGATATCATGCTTCTTTTAAGCATACCACATTTTGACTTGTTTGTCACTCTCCGCGGGCGGTCACAAACTGAGACAGCACCCGGAATACTCTGCAAAGATCCGTAAACCATGCAAAATGCACACCATTTTCCTTCAATGCCCGGTGTCCTTCCAACATGGATTCCACATAGGCTCCCAGACTGTTGGTGCTGGTTCCGCCATGGGACATGTACACCAGCACTTCCGGAATGTAAGATAATTTTACTTTATCTTTGTATAAAATTCGTACCATAAATTCATAATCCCCGGAAATCCGATAATCGGTCCGGTAATATCCGTACAAATCATAGACTTCTTTTCTAAGATACAGAGTCGGGTGTCCCGGCATCCAGCCGCTCCGGATATGTCCCTGCCCCTGGTGCCACTTTCGCACTACCCGGTCACCATCCATATAGCACAGGTCCCCGTGCACACCGTCTGTTCCTTCCAGCTCCATGATCTCCACCATGCGCGCCAGCACAGTCTCATCTGCAAAATGATCAAAGCAGGTGCCGATAATATCACCGGTACACAGCTTCAACCCCTTATTGATGGCATCATAGATGCCATCGTCCGGTTCTGAGATCCAGCGGAAAGCTCCTGGCTGTTCCTCTGATAATCGGGTCAGCATCTCCACGGTTCCATCCGTGGAACCGCCGTCCACGATAATATGCTCAATATTTTTATACGTCTGTTTCCGCACTTCTTCCATAATGCGGCAAAGATTGTCCATGTCGTTGTATGTGGTCGTCACCACCGACACTTTTGGCATTGTACTCATCTATTCCCCCTGACCGGTCAGTCTGTGATACAGTTTCACATAGTCCATAAACCGATCCTGTTTCTTATAATATGCTGCTCTTTGTAAGCAGTCTTCTGTAGTCCCTGGACAGGCTGCCTCTTCTCTGATCGCCTGCTCCAGTGCCGCTTCATCGCCCTTTGGCACGACCCGTCCACACTTCTCATCAAGACTCTCCGGACTTCCTCCAGTCTCATAGGTGATCACCGGTGTTCCGCAGGACAATGCCTCCAGATTGGTGGTCGGAAAATTATCCTCCAGAGTAGCATTCACAAATACATCCGCCATGGAATAATAGTCTGCAAGCTCCTGTGCACTCTCCGTACGCTCCAGCCCCATCACATTGGATGGCAGATTCTTCAATTGCTTTTTACTGAGTCCAATCAGGATGATCTGCATGGATGCCGGCAGCTTTTCTGCCAGTTTTAAAAATGCAGGCAGTCCTTTTCTGCGCTCCCACACATTGGCAACACCCAGGATCACATACTTGCCTTCCAGTCCAAGCTTCTGCCTCAGGGCAGTTCCGTCCGTCGGATGAAATACACTCTGATCAATACCGTTCGGAATCACTACCACCGGATAGTCCTTGAGGAACGACTGCTCCACCTGACCTTTCAGCCACTGGGAAGGTGTGACAATGGTCAGATTCTTCACGCCGGTAAATGCAGCCTTCTTTCGCACATAATTCTGCTCCGTATGATTGCAGAACAGCGCATATGGGTAGGTCTTCCGATATTCCCGACAATGTTTACAGCCTGTCTTCCACTGGTCGCAGCCTGTATAATCATAAAATGCACAGTGTCCCGTATAGGGCCAGCAATCGTGCAAGGTCCACACCACTGGCTTACCTGCCTGCTTCAGATAAGAAAACAATTCTTCCACCTGCAAAATAAATCCATGTATATTGTGAAGATGGATCACATCTGGATCCCATTCTCTGATCTTCTCAATGAGCTTTCTGGTCTGCCCTGTGGATGCAAAGCCATGCTCTCCGCGGAAAAAGGTAGACAATACATGAAATCCCATATCAAGATCCGATCCAAACCGGAATGCCTCCACGCCTTCTGGTGCCTGTCGTCTTCCATAGGCGATCAGCCCTTCATCACCGCAGCTTTTCAGTGTATGGTAAATATCCACCGTGATACGTCCCACGCTTCCGCTTCCGCACACTGTACTGATCTGCAATACCTTCATGTTCTCTCCTTTGCCGCATTGCCCGCTTTTCAAATCTATGCTATACTTTTTCATAAGTATAGTATAAGCGAGGTAATTCAATGATAATCATACAACCTTCCGGCGGTTTATGCAATAGAATGCGGGTGATTAATTCCGGCTGGAGGCTGGCACGCGAACGCCATGACCAGCTCAAAGTCCTCTGGAATTGTAACGCAGAGCTTAACTGTCCGTTTGAATCTCTGTTTCAGCCTGTGAAAGAGTTTAAGATCACCAGCATCCACTCCGTGGCAGATCCGCGGAAACTGTTTCACCAGAAGACGGCCCGCCACTATCTGACCAACGATGAGATCCTGGCACACCGCAATGCAGATGGTATCCTGGATCCAGCCTATGTGGCTACACTCACAGGCAAGACCTATATCTTCACCTGGGAGTGGTTCTATCCATCCGAAGACTATCATCTGTTTGTCCCCACAGACCGGCTGCAGGCGCGGATCGATGCCATGACTGCAAAGTTTGGATCTTCCTGTGTGGGTGTCCACATCCGCCGTACGGACAATCAGCCAGCCATTGGAAAAAGCTCTACGGATGCCTTTATCACTTCTATGAAGAAAGAATTGGAAGCGGACCCTGACACCATGTTCTATCTTGCCACTGATGACAAGCAGGAAGAAGCTGCTCTGCGAGAAGTATTTCCGGATCGTATCCTCTCTAACGAAGACCGGTGTCTGCGTCGAGACAGTGTAGACGGCATGCATGATGCTTTACTGGATCTTTACTGTCTGGCTTCCACCAGAAAGATCATCGGAAGTTATTTCAGTTCATTCACGGATATTGCTGCAGATATGCATAAGATTCCAAAAGTGATTGCAGGAGAATAATCCTAAGCGGTACGCCGCCGGGCGCACGCATAACATAAAAAAGACATTGACCAGACGGCCAATGTCTTTTTTGTCATATGTAAGATAATCCTTACTGAGCAGTAGTCTCCTCAGCCTCGGTATCCTCGGTAGCAGTCTCGTCTGCAGCAGCCTCGGTATTCTCCTCAGCAGTTGCATCCTCTTCAGTTGCTTCCTCAGCAGTTGCGTCTTCCTCGGTAGCTTCCTCTGCGGTAGCATCCTCTTCAGTTGCTTCCTCAGTTGCCTCAGCGTCAGTAGCCTCCTCGGTTACTTCCTCAGTTGCCTCGGTAGTAGTCTCAGCTGCAGCATCTTTAGAACCGCAACCAGTCATAGCGAATGCAGTCAGCATTCCAACACAACATAATACAAGCCATTTGTTTTTCATAATAATCTTCCTCCTCGTTGGCTTCTTTTTTTGGTACGAGAAAAAGAATACAACGAATTTGTGTCCATTCTGTGAACAAATTATTAAGAAAATATTATAAAAAACCTAAGAATTAAAACTCAAAGACTGCAGTTCCGTATGCTGACAGCGGATATTCTACGTAATATTTCTGATTATCACAGCTTCCTTTCTTTGCATCGTACACTTTTGCACGCTTGCGTCCGCTGCCGCCATATTCCTCTGCATCAGAGTCCAGAACCAGCTCATATTTCTTCTTTTTCGGCACACCCACCCGGTAATCCGGTCTCTCCATAGGTGTAAAGTTCATGACAAACAACAGGTTCTTTCGCTTGGTCTTACTGTAACGGACAAAGCTGAAGATGCTTCGATAACTGTCATCCGCATTGATCCACTGGAAACCATCCCAACTGTCATCCAGCTCATAGAGACAGCGATATTTTTTATATAGCTGAAGCAGTGCCCGTACATAATTCTGCATATGCAGATGCCTGTCCTCTTTTAACAGGAACCAGTCCAACTCTCTCGCCTCACTCCACTCCTGGAGTTGCGCAAACTCATTTCCCATGAACAAAAGCTTCTTGCCCGGATGACCGAACATAAAAGTATAGCCTGCCTTCAGATTTGCAAATTTATCATCCAGATAACCTGGCATCTTATTCAGCATGGAGCATTTCAGATGCACTACCTCATCATGGGACAACACCAGAATATAATTCTCACTGTAAGCGTAGCTCATGGCGAAAGTCATCTTGTTATGGTTATCTTTTCGGAAATATGGATCCAGCTTCATATACTCCAGGAAATCATTCATCCAGCCCATATTCCACTTAAAAGTAAAGCCCAGTCCGCCATCATCCACGTCTTTGGTCACACCCGGCCATGCGGTAGACTCCTCCGCAATGATCATGGAGCCGTCTCCCCGGCCATGAATGATGGAATTCAGGTGTTTGAAGAACCAGACAGCATCCAGGTTTTCATTTCCGCCATACTTGTTCGGAAGCCACTGTCCGTCCTGCTTTCCATAGTCAAGATACAACATGGAAGCAACCGCATCTACACGCAGCCCATCAACATGATACTCTCCCAGCCAGAACAGGGCGTTAGCAATGAGAAAATTTCTCACCTCTGATTTTTCATAGTTAAAGATCTTGGTTCCCCAGTCCGGATGCTCACCTCTTCTGCTGTCCGGATGCTCATACAGTGCTTCCCCGTCAAAGTTGGCAAGTCCATGGGCATCACGTGGAAAATGAGCCGGTACCCAGTCCAGGATCACGCCAATATTATGCTTATGAAAATAGTCGATCATGTACTGAAAATCTTCCGGCGTTCCATAACGGGAGGTCGGTGCAAAATAGCCTGTCACCTGATAACCCCAGGATCCGTCAAATGGATGCTCTGCGATTCCCATCAATTCGATGTGGGTGTATCCCATTTTCTTAATATATTCTGTCAGCTCTGCTGCCAGTTCCCGATAATTATAGAATCCATCCTCGTCCTCCTCATGAGGATGGCGCTTCCAGGAACCTGGATGAACCTCATAAATAGACATGGGAGATTCTGCTGCATTCCAGCCCGCACGCTTTGTCATCCAGCGGTCATCATGCCAGGTAAATCCACTGATATCCGCCACACGTGAAGCCGTTCCCGGACGCTTTTCCGCATAAAAAGCAAATGGATCCGCCTTGTAAAGATAATCCCCTTTTTCCGTCTCGATCAGATATTTATACATACAGCCTTCTTCCAGACCAGGTACAAATACCTCATAGATTCCCAGCGGTTCCAGTCGGTTCATCCGATATCCGTCACTGCCCCAGCAGTTAAATTCGCCAACCACCCGCACGCCTTTTGCATGAGGTGCCCAGACTGCAAAATACACACCCTTTTCACCTTCATACTCAGTCAGATGTGCACCCAGCTTTTTATAGATCTCATAATGGGTTCCCTGTCCAAACAGATACTGATCCATCTCTGTGATCATACACCAGGGTCTTTCTTCTTTTTTTTCCATATGCCTTCCCCTTTTACCGGAAACCGCAAATTAGTCCGGTTTTCTGTAATGATAGTGCTATTTTATCACATTCTGCTGTATATTCCCATAGCATTTCAAAAATTTCTAGTTATTTTCACCAAGTTCATTTTGTTCACACCTGAATTTTTCTCTTTTTCAAAAAAAACGACAGCTATCTGCATCGATAGCTGTCGATTCCTTATTACCTCTCAATCAGGAAAGCTTTAAGATTCCCTGCTCAATTTTCTCCATTCGTCCAAGATCCATCTCAATATCCGTACTTCTGCGGGCACCTTTTACAAGGATCTTATTATCTTTCATGCTGCCGGAGCATAGCAGATATCCATTCTGGAACTCTGCCAGCGCTGTATTTTCATATTCTTCATCAGTCAGCGGGACCAGATGCACGGAAAGATCAAATGCTGCAGCAGCCTCTTTTGCTTTGTGCTCACAGCCTTTTTTATATGCCAGAAACAGTTCTTCTCCGTCTGACAGACAGTCAAGCACCATCACCGGCTGATTCTGTACCTGTGTAGCAAATTCAAAGAATCCAGCATTGTTCATGATGCCATGATCCAGAAATGCATAGCATCCTTTCCCGGACTGTTCTGCACAATCATAGAGAATCGCTACCGATCCACTGTTCCGATTCATGTTCATACGGTTATCCGGCTTTTTCATCCAACGTAAAATCAGATACACTGCAATCAGATCAAGCAGTACAACACCAATCTTCATTCCCAGCCCATAAGTCATAAAGTCCTTACTGACAAACACAGCTCCTGCCGCCACCAGCAGGCTTAAGATAGAATAAATTGCCACATTGAGCATCTCCTGATGGAAATTATGCTTTCCATCCAGCGGCATATACGTATATGCCGGATTCAGCATCTTAGTCCCTGTATCATAAGCTGCTGCAAAGATCCATCCTCCTCCGATCTTGCCGGATACCAGATGGCGTCCTTCACCACTTTCCTGGTTCTTCTGGAAGATCTGTAAGGTTCTCCCTGCTTCCTGAAGCTTTCCAGCCAGACGGTTCACAAACAGATACTTATCTCTCTTGCTTCTTCTTGTAGAAAAATGAACTCCTACTTCCTCTACTTTTTCTTTTATCATCGATATCCTCCGGTATTAGTTGCCAAAGCTGGCATAATCCTTTGCCTGATACGGTATTGTCTGAAAATACAGCCTGATTCCATGATTCTGGATCTCACGCACCGCATCGATCTGTTCTTTGTTAAAATAGGAAGAAAGCTTCTTTTTTCCTACGATTTCTACGGTTGGATAGGGCAGCTGGATCTCTTCTACCCAAAATCCCAGTTCCACACATTTTCTGGCAGTCTCCAGATCCTTGAAGATCACCAGCACTCTGTAGGCCTTGGGGCCTTCATTCAATTCAAGGAACTCCATCAGTTCCTCTTCCTTCAGGATCTTTACTTTCATCGTCCTGGGAAGACACAGCTGCAGTACGCTTGCTGTAAACGGATCATTTTTGTATTCTGATCCTACCACTGCCACATAATCAACCCTGATAAATGGATCCCAGTTCAATGTTACGGTCGCATGAAGCAGCCTTTTATCTATTCGTGCTAAAGAAACTTTTTTACTCATATATCTTCACCTACCTGTTGTCTCTTCTGATATTCTTTCATCATGGAAGCTATGAGTATAAACAAAAATCCACCTTTGAAATCTCCTCTGATGTCGATCTGAAATGTTTCCTCATATTTTTTTAACTTATAAATCAGGGTGTTTTTGTGGAGGAACAGACTTTCTGCCGCCTGAGAAATATTGAAATTATTCTCATACAGAGCATCTGCGATCCGTACCAGTTCTTTGATATCCAGTCCTTTGCTGTTACTTCCGTAATAATATCCAAAGATCCCTTTAATATCCTGGATCCCGATCTTTGACTGAAAATATGGATACAGGTAATCAAAGAAGAAGACAGCTTCTCCCTTTTTTCTTTTTACATTATCCCTGAGCCACAGGCAGTGGTTATAACTTTCTTTATAATTTTTCAACTTACGCTGAATGGAGCCTATCCAGCAGGTATCTCCGGACAGCTCCATTCCCTGAAGTGTCTTCAAAAATTTTTTTACCTGCTCTCTGATTTCCTCCTGTCCCACTTCATCCGGGACTGCATAGAAGATCAGAAGAATGTAATTATTCAAAAGTGAGCACAGAAGCGTATCCCCTTCGGGAAGCATCTTGATCCGGGATACTTTTCTGCTCTCAAATCCCTTCTCACTGTACAGGCAGATTGCCACCCGGCTTCGGGTTCTGTCAAATCCAATCTGATCTGCAAGCTGAAGAATCTGATCTGTGTCAAACAGATCATTATCCAACAACAGCTTCATAAGCTGGTCATCATCTGTGGATGTGGACTTCATCATATTCTGGGTGATCTCATAGGTAAGTCGGATAGATAGGGAATCATTGATCAGATTCCCCATCATTTCCAGATTCTCATCCTTACCATACAGCCAGAGCCAGCCATAATCCACATTTTTGACCCGGATACGGTAAAACAGATTATTACTGTCCGGTGCATCTACATTCTGCACGGAACCAATCAGGTTCTCATCACTGCAGGCCGTTACCTTTCCGTCCCCGTTCACCAGTCCGATCGTGTAATTTCTGTTTTCCTGTACTACTTTAATAAATTCCTGAAAAACACTGTCAATTATCATGTTTTGCCCTCTGTACGGGCGTCGGTCTTAAATCGATCCTTAATCCTTATACCTGTTTATTGGTATGCACACCGCTCTCTTTAAGCGTATCAATGCACTCCTCAGCCAGTTTATCGGTATCGATCTCACTGTCCTCCATACTCAGAGTCTTTACATAAAGATCTATGAGCATAGGCAGGTTTACACCACTTACGATATCGTAATTATACTTTTTGCTCAGTACAGTCAGTACGTTGCATGGAGTTCCTCCGAACAGGTCTACCAGTACTACATACGGTTTTTCTGTGGTGGAAAGCACTTCCTCTGCATTCTTCATGAAATCCTCAAAGGACATCTCCGGAAGCAGAGACAGTGTCCGAACGCCTTCCATCTTTCCAGTTATCAGTTCTGCTGATTTTACAAGTTCCTCGCCGAAATGACCATGTGTTCCAACGATAATATTTAATTTTGCCATATCTTTCCTCCAAAATCAATAGGTATTAGCCAAGAAGCTGTTTCATTACGATATCTGAAGACATCTCGCAGGTTCTTCTCTCAGACTCTTTACAACGTGCAGCGGTATGCGGAGTCAGAAGGAAGTTGTCAAGTGCTACCAGTTTATCATCTGCCTTAGGCGGCTCAGAGCTGTATACATCGAAGCATGCAGAACGGATCTTGTGCTCAGACAGTGCAACATACAGTGCTTCTTCATTTACGATTCCGCCTCTTGCTGCATTGATCAGGCAGGCGTCATCTTTCATCATCTCAAACTCTTTGGTAGAGATCATATCTCTGGTAGAATCAAGCAGCGGCACATGAAGGGAAATATAATCGCTGGTGCGGATGATCTCCTCCTGAGAAGCTTTTGTTACATTATACTGTGCAGCAACTTCATCAGAGATCTCAAATACATCATAAGCAAGTACATGCATGCCAAGTCCGTTTGCGAACTCTGCCAGATGTTTTCCAATCTGTCCGAAACCGATGATACCAAGAGTCTTTCCATTGAGCTCTCTTCCGGTCGGTTTGTTCCATCCGCCGTTCTTTACGTCACGAACGGTGGTGTACAGGTTTTTGGATTCCATGAACATCATGGCGATTACATGCTCAGCAACAGATTTGGAGTTGGAACCAACGGTTCTACCTACATAGATACCTCTCTCTTTTGCATATTCCAGATCGATGTTATCTGTACCAACACCAAACTTGCATACAACTTTCAGATTCGGGCACTGCTCCATCATTGCTTTATCCATAACGTCAACACCGACGATGATGCCATCTGCATCTTTTGCCAGCTCCAGGAACTGCTCCGGAGTATACTGTTTTCCAGTATCGTTATAATGAACGGTTACTCCTTTTGCTTCCATCTCTTTTACAATATCCGTTCCATAATTTGCAAATCCTCTTGGTGTAATTAAAACCTTCATGTCTATTCTCCTCTTTTCTTTTTCAAAAAAGGGGGATCTTGCAGATACTGCAGGATCCCCCTCTCCATATCCGCTAACGATTAAATAATTCCAAAGAATGTTAATACGATTGCAATCACCATTGTGTAGCAGATCAGTCTTAAATATTTAGGTCCGCGTTTTGTAATATACAGGTACATACCCATTACTACGCAGAACGGAAGCAGCTTCGGAAGAATGCCATCCAGTGTATCCTGAAGAGCTACCATCTGAGAGTTGCTCTCGTACTGGATGATCGTACTTACTTTAACATACGATGCTGACAGACAACCAATCATGAACAGTCCGACAATACTTGCAATGTCGATAACTTTCTTGATGGTGCCAGAGTGCAGGATCTCGATAACTGCGTTTCTACCCATCTTATAACCTTTCTGGAACAGGAACCAGGACCAGCCATAGGACCATGCCAGATAGATAAGGCCTGGCATAAATGCTGCCAGTACAGAACCTTCCAGAGCCATCGGAACGAAGATTGCCAGCGGGATCGTAGCTACGATACCCTGGTCAACACTGTCACCAATACCAGCCAGAGGTCCCATCAGACCAAGTTTCAGAGACTGGATCACATCCGGAGAGACATCCTCGCCGTTTGCTTTCTGCTCCTCAAGGGAAATGGTAATACCATGGATAATGCTACCCCAGTCACAGTTCGTATTGAACATGGAGTGATGGCGTCTCATTGCATCCTGAAGTCCATCAGGATTATCTTTGTAAAGCTTTCTTAAGATCTTATTCATTGAATATCCGAAAGCAAGTGCCTGCATACGGTCGAAGCTGACCGGTACCTCTACTGCCAGACACCATTTGAACCATGCTTTAAGCAGGTCAAGCTTTGTAAGAACAGAGCTCTTTACTTCATTTTTTACTTCGCTCATGCGTCAACCTCCTGTGAATCCTCCTGAACGAACAGAGATACGATCAGGGCTAAGCAAACTGCAATAACTGCTCCGGTCAGCATGGAGAATCCTAAGATTGCATACAGGAAGAATCCAAGCACAAAGAACGGAAGGTATTTCTGTTTACCCATAACCACAAGTGTCAGTGCAAAACCAAGTGCCGGAAGCATATTACCTGCGTTTGCAAGACCATTCATAAGCCACTGAGGAATGATGCTGATGAAGGACTGAACTACGCTGGTTCCCAGCCAGGTTGCGATAAATACCGGTGTGAAGTAAAGTACACCGTTAGTAAGCCACGGAAGTACGAAACAGTATTTGGAAAGTTTGTCATACTCTTTTTTCTCGATACAAGCATCTGCTCTGGTGCAGAAGAAAGTATTGATGGTACGTCTTACGTTGTTGATCAGGACACCCAGTACTCCAAACGGTACTGCAAGTGCTACTGCTGCGCTGGCGTCCATGCCGCCTGCGATGGCTGCCGGAATTGCGATACATGCTGCAAGACCCTGGTCACTCGGGATGTTTCCTCCTGCCTCAATACCGCCCATGTACATCAGCTGGATCGTAGCTCCATAAAGAAGTCCTGCCTGTACATCTCCGAATACAAGACCGATAAATACACCAAGTACTACCGGCTTACGGAATGCAAATGAGAAAAAGTACTGTGCTCTACCCATTGAGATCCAATAGAGCAGACCGACTAAAGCCGCTTTAACTATCATGAATAAGTCTCCCCCTTTTTATTTATTACTTTTTGGTTAATTACAGTTTTGCAACTGCTTTGTCCAGTGTCTCACTCGGATAATCCGGTGTTGTCTGGAAATAAATGTTGGTGCCGTCTTTCTGAAGATCCAGAAGCAGATCTGCGTCTGTACGGTCAAGTGTGATAGCGTTGTTTACCGGTTTTCTGCCCGGGCCTCCGCCAAGTCCACCGATCTGAACCTCTTCCAGTTTCAGTCCGGCTTTGCAAGCTGCGTGTAACTCCTGTACGTTTTTGAACAGAACCATTACACGATTCTTGTCAAATGCACCTTCCTGCTGCTGCTGTACTGCAGTCGGGATGTCAAGGATCTTGATTTTCACACCCTTTGGTGCTGCCATCTTGAACACATCCTGCATGAATGCATCTTTGCTTAATGTGGTGTCAATTGTTACAATCTCATTGATCTGGCACTGGGTCAGCCATCTGGTGATAACCTGTCCATGGATCAGTCTGAAATCTACTCTTGTTAATGCGATACTCATAATTGGTTCACCTCCTGACACTAATATTATGGCTTTTTTGTTCAATTTACAATATTCGACACAGCCAAAGAATAGTGATTTTTTTGTGCGTTTGTACAAATCATATGTTTTATAGCACATATTTCTTGTGTCTTTGAACAGTTTAACGACTTTTCCAGGCCTGCATGCACAAAAAGACGGCCTGTACCAGTGGTACAGACCGTCTTTTTGTGTGTTTTATTTTATATCTTTATTCACCAAGATATGCTTTTTTCACAGATTCATCATTCAGAAGTTCGCTTGCCTTGCCTTCCAGCACAATTTTACCAGTCTCGAGGACATAACCGCGGTCTGCAATGGAAAGTGCTTTCTTCGCATTCTGCTCAACCAGCAGTACGGTGGTTCCACCGGCACTGACCTTCTGGATAATGTCAAAGATCTCATTTACGAAGATCGGGGACAGACCCATAGATGGCTCATCCATCAGAATGATCCGTGGTTTTGACATCAGTGCACGTCCCATAGCCAGCATCTGCTGCTCGCCGCCGGAGAGAGTTCCTGCCGGCTGGTTCTTACGCTCTTCCAGACGTGGGAAACGGCTGTATACCATCTCCAGAGTCTCTCTGATCTCGACTTTATCTTTTCTTGTATAAGCACCAAGCTTCAGATTCTGCAGAACACTTAAGGACGGAAATACGCGTCTGCCTTCCGGTACGTGTGCCATTCCCAGTTCCACGATCTTGTGTGCCGGAATCTTTGTAATCTCCGTTCCCTCAAAAGTTACACTTCCATGCTTCGGTGTCAGTAATCCGGATACTGTATGAAGAGTGGTAGTCTTGCCGGCACCGTTGGCACCGATCAGAGCGATAACCTCTCCTTCATTTACCTGAAAGGAAATTCCTTTGAGTGCCTGGATCATTCCATAATAGACTTCCAGGTCTTTTACTTCAAGCATTGCCATTTGTCTTTCCTCCTCTACTCACCCAGATATGCCTTGACTACCTCAGGATTCCGAAGAACATCAGAGGTCTCGCCACAGGCAAGCACCTGACCAAAGTTCAGAACCGTCAGTTTTTCACAGATACCGGATACCAGCTTCATATCATGCTCGATCAGAAGGATCGTCATATGGAAATTATCTCTCACAAAATGGATGGTCTCCATCAATTCCTTTGTCTCGTTGGGGTTCATACCGGCTGCCGGCTCATCCAGAAGCAGAAGTTTTGGATTGGTTGCCAATGCTCTGGCGATCTCCAGCTTTCTCTGTTTACCATAGGGAAGGTTGGATGCTTTATAATCAGCCTCTCCATCCAGTTCAAATACCTTCAGAAGCTCCATAGCCTTTTCATTCATAGCTTTTTCTGCCTGATGATACCGGGGCAGACGAAGAATTCCGGTCAGAGTGGAATACTCATATTCTTTCTGATTGTGCAGACCTGCCTTTACATTATCAAGTACAGACAGATCAGAGAACAGACGGATATTCTGGAAGGTTCTCGCAATACCTTCTTTGTTGATCTCAATGGTGCTCTTTCCGGTAATATCCTCACCGTCCAGGAAAATCTTTCCATCCGTTGGCTTATAGACACCTGTCAGCATATTGAAAATTGTGGTCTTACCAGCTCCATTCGGACCAATCAGGCCATAAAGCTGTCCCTGTTCAATGGACAGATTGAAATCGTCTACTGCACGCAGACCTCCAAAAGAAATACCAAGGTTTTTTACTTCAAGCATTGCCATGATTACTGTACCTCCTTCTCTTTCTTCTTGAAGATGCTGAGGGTTCCCAGTTTTTCACGAAATGCGATTCCACCCGGGCTCCATACCAGGATCATAGTCACGATCAGAACCACTGCATAGATCAGCATACGATAGTCACTCAGGAAACGCAGCAGTTCCGGAAGCAATGTCAGTACCACGGCTGCAATGATGGATCCGCGGATATTTCCGATTCCACCCAGTACCACAAATACAAGAACCGTAATGGACATGTTGTATCCGAAGTTCTTTGGCAGTGCAGTCAACGTAGACAGATTGTGTGCATACAGGACACCTGCGGCTCCTGCCAGTGCTGCAGAAATACTGAATGCAAGGATCTTATATTTGGTGATGTTGATTCCGATAGATTCTGCTGCAATCCGATTGTCACGGATCGACATGATCGCACGTCCTGCTCTGGAATTGATCAGGTTCAGTACAATAAATAACGTAATCAGCAGCAGAATGATTCCCAGTGTAAAGTTGGAATCTGTCGGTGCACCGGTGATACCCTGTGCTCCTTTAATGATCACTTCCCCATCAGGCTCCATATTCAAAGCCATGATATCTTTCATGGAAAAATGAAATCCTGCGCTGTCTCTTCCAAGATAAATAACATTGACCAAGTTCTTAATGATCTCGCCAAATGCCAGGGTTACGATCGCCAGATAGTCGCCTCTCAGACGAAGAACTGGAATACCGATCAGCACACCGCAGATGCCTGCACATACAACACCTACCAGCAGAGCCAGAAGAAAACGGACCGTCGGAACTGTGATCGTATGCATCATACATTTGGTAAATACTGCACTGGTAAATGCACCCACACACATAAATCCTGCATGGCCAAGGCTTAACTCTCCTAAGATACCTACCGTCAGATTCAGAGATACTGCAAGAATTGCATATACGCACAACGGAACCAGAAGTCCTTTTAACAGGCTGGTCATGTGACCAGTTTTCATAAAGATCTCAGCCACTACATAAGCCAGTACGACCAGACCATATGTAATCAGACTGCTTTTTGTTGTCTTTGACATATTTTTCATCGTTTGCAGCCTCCCTTATACCTTTTCCTGGATCTGCTTTCCAAGCAGTCCGGTTGGTTTTACTACCAGTACCACGATCAGCACTGCGAATACGATGGCATCTGCCAGCTGGGAGGAAATATATGCCTTACCCAGAATCTCAATAATTCCAAGCAGAATTCCTCCGATAAAAGCTCCTGGAATGGATCCGATACCACCGAAGACTGCTGCCACGAATGCTTTGATACCTGGCATAGATCCCGTGTACGGTGTCAGGGACGGGTAAGCGGAGCAGAGCAGAACACCTGCGATGGCTGCCAGTCCGGAACCGATCGCAAAGGTAAGCGCGATGGTCGCATTCACATTGATTCCCATCAGCTGTGCTGCACCGTCATCCTCAGATACTGCCAGCATAGCATGACCTGCTTTGGAATATTTCATAAATGCCATGAGTCCGATCATGATGATCACACAGGCTATCACTGTCACGATCGTTACAACTGTAACTGACAGACCTTCTGCCAGCTGGACAGACGCATTTCCAACCACAGACGTGAAGGATTTGGTATTGGCACCAAAAAGCAGAAGCGCTACGTTCTGCAGGAAATAGCTTGCACCGATGGCTGTGATCAGTACTGCCAGTTTGGATGCATGACGGAGCGGCTTGTATGCCACTCGTTCAATCACCATACCAAGGACAGTGCAGACGATCACAGACAGCACGATTGCTACTGGAACCGGCAGCCCCATACTGTTAATGGCAAGGAATGCCACATAGCTTCCAACCATGATGATGTCACCATGAGCGAAGTTCAGCATCTTGGCAATTCCATATACCATGGTATATCCCAGTGCAATGATCGCATACACACTGCCAAGGCTGATGCCGTTTAATATGTAGGATACGAAACTCATACTCATTCAACTCCTCTTAATAGTTATTGTATTTACAGTGGATCTGCCCAACTGTAAAAAATACAGAGACGCCCTTTATCAGAACGTCTCTGTTCTAATCGGCTATTAAGCCGCAACTGTCATGCAGTTCACATTACATAGCAGTGTAAGCACCATCTACGATCTTCATAGCCTTCGGTGCCTTAGTCGGCTCACCGTCAGCACTCCAGGTCATTCCCTCACCGGTCAGACCATCAAAGGTGATCTCAGTCATAGCAGTCTTCATAGCTTCGCAGATATCAGATACGCTCATATCCGGAGTAACACCAGCTTTTTCTGCAGCTTCTTTGATGATTAACATTGCATCATATGCATCTGCTGCAAACTGGTTCGGAGTGTCATTGAATTTCTCTTTGTATTCACTTACAAATGCCTGAGTCTTCTCATCCTGAGCATCTGCTACGAACGGAGTCAGGAGCATCAGATCCTCAGCAAGAGAGGTATCGAAGTTCTCAACACCAAGGATACCGTCCATACCGTCGCATCCGAAGAACATCGGATCATAACCCATGGTATTTGCCTGAGTCAGGATGATGGAAGCCTCGGTGTAGTAGATCGGCAGGAATACAAGCTCAGCGCCTGCTTCTTTTGCTTTCTGAAGCTGTACGGAGAAATCAGTCTTGCTGTCCTCGGTAAATGCCTCAGCAGCTACGATCTCAAATCCCTGGTTTGCAGCTTCTGTTGCAAATGTCTGATAAATACCGCTGGAATATACATCAGAGCTGTTGTAGATAACAGCCACTTTGCTTGCCAGCTTGTTCTCTCCAATATACTGTGCAGATGCAGTTCCCTGGTTCGGGTCAGAGAAGCATACACGGAATGCATTTGCCGGTGCAATACTCTCTACAGCAGATCCTGACGGAGTCAGCTGGAACATATTGTCCTCTTCTGTCTTAGCAGATACTGCAGTACACGGTGTAGAGGTTACAGTACCCATGAGCATCTGCATACCCCAGTCTTTCAGCGTATTGTAAGCGTTTACAGATTTCTCTGCATCATGCTCATCATCCTCAAAACGGAACTCAACCTGATATCCGTTGATTCCACCATCAGCGTTGATCTTATCAACAGCCATCTGTGCTGCATTCATAACAGCCTGGCCATAGATTGCAGCTCCTCCGGTGATCGGTCCGATTCCGCCAATCTTAAAGGTTGCTCCATCAGCTGCTGCTTCAGTGCTCTGTGCGCTGTCAGCAGTGCTGCTTGAAGAATCGCTGCTGCTTCCGCATCCAACTGCAGAAACTGCAAGTACAGCTGCAAGTGCAAGACTTACTAATTTTTTCATAATAGTTTCCTCCTCAAATAAAAAATAACCGATACATGAAATTATGTATCGGTTATCATGATAAGGTTTCAATTATCGTTTGTCAAATTTTTTTTGCTTAAGTGAAAAGTTTTCGTGTTACCAGTATCTGCGGATACAACTGATACTTCTGTAATACATGTTGCTAACTTTAATACCAGTTTTGGCAGTACTTGCATGTACGATCTGATTATTACCAATGTAGATTCCTACATGACCATAATAGCAGACCACATCACCCGGCAGCTTGTCTGCATCGCTGACGGCTCTTCCTGCTCCCGCCAGTGCACCGGACTGTCTCGGGGTAGAGATGCCAAAATGTGCATGGATCAGATTCACAAAACCTGAACAGTCCGTACCATTAGTCAGACTGTTGCCGCCGCTCACATACGGATAACCTACAAACTGCAATCCATAAGACGCAATAGCCGCACCTGTCCCGCTGCCTCCGGAAACTGTTGCCGTAGTTCCTGTTGGCTTGGAAGATCCTGAGGAAGAGGAACTGCCGCTATTGCTGCCCTTGGATGGTGCACTGGCTGCTGCCCTTGCCGCTGCTGCTTCCTGTTGCTGCAGCTTCTTGATCTGGGCATTCTGCTCCTTGATCTTCTTCTGATATTCACTGGCCTTCGCCTTCGCCGTACTTAACTGACTGTCAAAATCTGCAATCTCACTTTTCTTCTGTGCGATCACAGACTCCAGATTCGCTTTTTCTTCCTCCAGCTGAGCTTCCATCTCCTGAAGCTCTTCCTTCTCTTCTGCCAGCTGCTGCTGAAGTTCGACTACTGCCTCTTTGGCCGCTTTATACTGATCCAGCAGACGGCGGTCAGACTCCTGAAGTTCTTCCGCATAGTCTACTTTATTGATCAGATCACCCACATCCTCGGATGTGAGCAGCAGTTCCACGTAGCTGGTCTCACCGGATTCATACAGATACTGGATCCGTGTCTTCATGGAAGCATACTGCTTATCCTCTGTGGCTTTTGCCGCCTCATAATCTTCCTGTGCCTGTTCAATCTCTACTTCTTTGTCTGCCAGATCGCTCTCCAGTACTTCAATATTCAATAAGGTGTCCGTCAGACTGTCATTCAGACTGTTGACCTCGCTGCTCAGAGAGCTTCTCTGGCTCTCCAGATTGCTGATCTTTGACTGAACATCCTTCAATGCTTTTTCATTCTGTGTTTTCTGGCTCTGGATCTCTGATGCCTTGGTCGCATATACGGTCATCCCGCTGATCATCATCAGTGCTGCCATTGCCGCACAACATATCCTTTTGAATTTCATATGTAAAACCTCCGCTTACTTATCAGAATATCATAGATATTTCTCTTTTTCAACCGAAGATTTTATGTCTACCATTCCTTATTTTTCCAGATTTTTACTCGTACCGCAGTGCCTCGATCGGATTCAGTTTTGCTGCCTTATTGGCAGGATAATATCCGAAGAATACACCGATAAAGATGGAGAAGCTGACCGACAGCACAATGCCTGTAACAGACGGGCTGACTGCATATCCCATCATATTGGTAGCCACTGTTGCAATGGCCATTCCAAGGATGATACCGATGATACCGCCCACGATACACAGTACGATTGCTTCCATGATAAACTGTAACCGGATGGAACCGTTGGTCGCTCCCAATGCTTTTCTCGTTCCAATCTCCCGGGTTCTCTCAGTGATGGACACCAGCATAATATTCATGACACCGATGCCTCCTACCAACAGAGAAATACCCGCAATAGCTGCGATGGCAAGAGAGACCGTGGACAACATAGATGTCATACTCTCTACAATAGACTCCATACTCATGGCACTGATCTCAAAGCTGTCATTATCTTTATAGTACCGGTTATTCATGTATGTTTCTATCGTGGTGCAGAAATCTGTAGCACTGACTCCTGCTTTTGTCAGAATCGTCAGCTGACTGTATCCATTCCTGTTGTGGGTCTGATCCAATGCGGTCTGAAGCGGCAGATACATGGTGGTTACTGTATCTTCAGAAGAGCTGCTGGAAAACGTACTTTCTTCATATTCATAAACACCTACGATGGTGTAGCTGTAATATCGGTTATTAAACAATACATCCAGTTTCTGTCCTACTGCTGACAGATTGTCACCATTGAATAATTTTTCCACCAGAAGATCAGATACCAGAATAACTTTTTTTGCCTCATCCTGATCCTGACTGGTCAGTGTTCTTCCTGCCAGAAGTGTCAGGTCTGCATTTTTCAGATTGTCTGCATTGACACCGATCGCACTGATATTGGCCGTGCTGCTTCCTGACTGGGCAGTTCCGTTTCCCACAGATTCCTCCAGTGAAAATCCCTGAATGGAATCCGCATAACGCTCCTGCAGGTCATCCAGCATCTCTTCTGATATATAATCATCCTCTGACATCTGCGTGAATCTTGGTCCCATGGAAAACGTCATACCACTGGCAGTCGTCTCCTCCGTAGAACTCTTCTGAGACACGCCGATCGTCACATTATTGGCACCCATGGAGGACATGGACTCTGTTACAGAACTGGAAATAGAATCTCCCAGTGTCATGATCGCAATTACAGATGCGATACCGATAATAATACCCAGCATCGTCAGAAGGGAACGCATTTTATTTGCCCGCAGACCATTAAGTGCCAGCAGGATATTTTCTCCAATCAGCATCCGCTTCCCCTCCTTTCACCGATGATCAGTCCATCTTTCAAGGTAATGACCCGCTGAGTCTCCTCTGCCAGTTCCTGCGAATGGGTGATTAGTACAATGGTCTTTCCCTGTTCCTCGTTCAGACGATGAAAAATATCCATGATCATCCGCCCGGTCTTGGAATCCAATGCGCCAGTGGGCTCATCTGCCAGTATAATAGAAGGATCATTGGCCATGGCTCTGGCAATGGCTACACGCTGCTTCTGTCCACCGGACAGCTCATCAGGATTGTGCGTCATACGTTCTTCCATACCAACCATAGCCAGCAATTCTTTTGCCCGCTCGGTCCGTTCCTTTTTTCCTACACCTGCATATAACATAGGAAGCTCTACATTTTTCAATGCACTGGTACGGCTGATCAGATTGTAGGTCTGAAATACAAACCCGATCTTCTGATTGCGGATCATGGACAGTTCCTTGTCCTTTGCACCAGCTACATCCACGCCATCCAACATATATTCGCCTTCTGTCGGCCGATCCAGAATTCCGATAATATTCATCATGGTAGTCTTGCCGGATCCGGAAGAACCTACGATGGATACAAATTCGCCTTTGTTGACTTTCAGATCAATACCGTGAAGGATTTCCAGCTCGTTCGGCTGACCAATATAAAATCGCTTAATAATATGATGTAACTCAATCATTGTATGTTGTTTCGCCATGTTACACCTCCGGCCTAAAATCCGCCCGGACCGCCGCCACTGGGTCTGCCACCTCCCGGTGTTCCGCCGCCTCCTGGTGCTCCTCCGCCCATGTCGAAGGTGATGCCATCCTGCATATCACCGGCTTCACCGGTAGATTCCTGGTTGATCAGCGGCGTGTTATAATACACTTTTGTATTTTCATCAATATCATCACCAGAGATTTCTACATAGTAATCACTCTCCATGCCTACGGTCACCGGAACCTGTGTCTTCTCTCCATTCTGATCAATATTTACATAGGAATTGCCGTCCTCGTCTGTTGTCACGCAGTCATAAGGAACGGTCAGCACATCATAGACAGCCTCTTTGACAATGCTCGCCTTGGCCGTCATACCGATCCGCAGATCTGAGTTTGGCTCATCCAATGCGATCTCAATAGAATAAGATGAGCTTCCTGTATTAGAAGTTGTTGCCACCGGAGATACAAACGAGACTTTTCCTGCAAGCTCATCCTCTCCCAGAGCTTCCACGATCACAGCTGCTGTCATATCTGCACTGATACTGCTGATATCATATTCATCCACGCTGGCAGATACAATATAATTCTGCTCATCTGCAATCGTGAACAAAGCTTTCCCTTCTCCCAGATACGTATCACCTTCCTCTACATTCATGGCAGTGATCACACCGGAAATCGGTGCCGTTACTGTACATGCCTCGATCTGTTCCTGATAATTTTCAATACTCTGATCGCTGCTGTCGTTGGAGTACGTCTTCTGCATCTGTGCTTTCTCCAGAGAATCCGCTGCATTACTGATGTTGCGGTCATTCTGTTTCGTTGCTGTCTCCAGATTCTCAGCAGCAGTCTCATATGCATCTGAAGCTTTTTCTTCTGCTTCCTTTGCAGCAGTATAAGCCTGATGTCTCGATGTATATTCAGCCTTGGCTGCGCTTAACTCTGTCTCCAGTTCTGCCTTTTTCGCTACATCTGTCTGCGCATCATAAGATGCCTGTAATTCAGATACCCGTTCTTCCTGTCTCTTTAAAGCCTCTGCGGCAGAGCTTAGATCTCCTTCTGCATCCTGTAGATCTTCCTTTGCCTGTGCCTCATTTTTTACCGCTTTGCTGTAATCATCCGTTCCATCTTCCACTGCCTGTTCATAACTTTCAGAAGCCGTCTCGATGGATTTATTTTCGTTGTATGTACTCAAGGCCTGATTATTCTGTGCCTCTGTCAGCTTCAGTTTCAGATCTGTAGAATCCAGAACTACCACCGTATCTCCTGCATTGACATAATCACCCACCTTGTAGTTAACCGTCTGTACCTCCACATTGGATGCAATGGCCGACACATCTCTGGAATCCGCACTGGCAATGGTTCCCGTCACACTGATGGAATCTACCAGATCCTGTCTGGTCACCTGTGTGGTCTCCACCTGACTCATTGCTGCCATTTTTTCTTTTGCTGCCTTTGCCTTACTGTAGGAATGAATTCCCAGTCCACCAACAATCAGCACCAGCACTCCACCTGCCAGAATCCATTTTTTCTTCTTTCTGCCCGGTAGTTTGATCTTGCTTGCAATATCCGGTAATTTCACGCTATTCCTCCTTCATCTCTATAACATCATTATATAATATAAATTTCACGATATATTTTAGAGGAATAATGTGTGAGAAATTTGAAATGAATGTGTTTTAATTGTGAAATTTTTATACATTGAAAGATAAAACTATGGAAACTCAAACGACAAACAGCTTGACAAAAAACAACTTTTCTTATAAGATAAATATATCTGAGAACAATCTATAGTCACGATTCTGTGACGAAGAATTCCCGGTAAAGACAGAACAGAATGGCAGAACAAATGTATAAGGTTTGCATGTGGATACCTGTATTTGCAAATAAGCAGAGGGAGGAAGCAAGATGTACATAGAAGAAAACGGGTGGATGCTGGAGTTGATTTTTGATCTGTCCAGTCAGGCATTGATCCAAATGATCAATCAGTTGTTTCATACAGCTTATTCAGATGAAGAAAAGATCTGGAAAGAATGGCAGAGGGCGAATAGTATCGGTCTGAAAGTGGGGGAGACAAACCGATATGAATTTCAGGTGCGGAGACTGGATGGATGCACACAGATCTATGCAGAGGACAGAGGCAGTGTATTTGCTTGGGGACGGTCCGTGCGACGTTCTGTGGTACATATTCGAGAACCACAGATTATTTATTTCGGAAAAAACCATCAGGAAGAATACAGCACGACGCTGGAGTTTCCGGATAAGGCACGGGTCACGCTGCCTACACGGATCATAACCATGGAAAATTATTCGCCACTTCGGCTGGAAGAATGCGGACTGATCCTGTTCCTACCGTTTTTACTGGAAGGATATATTGAAAATATGAAAGAAGACAACTGGGATGGACTGCGTTATTTTCTGATGGATGAGATGCGAGAAGCACTACGCAGAGCATATGGAAAAGGTAGCCTGACAGCTGTTGATATGCAGAAATTAAAACAGATCTGCCGGAAAAAGGTCTGGAAATCCTACGGAAATAAAAAGTGGATGCAGGATCTGGGAATGCAGACATTCATGCTGGACGCACTTGACACAGATTTCAGTCTGATCGAACATCCTTACAAATAAAGAAGAACAAATAGAACCGGTCAGAAAACGACCGGTTCTATCTGTATTCATTATTCTTCAATGTGTTCCAGTCCCTGGTTCAGAATGGTTTCCACATGTTCGTCAGCCAGAGAATAGTAGACAGTCTTGCCGTCCCGGCGGAATTTTACCAGACGGTGCTGCTTTAAGACACGTAGCTGGTGAGAAATGGAGCTTGGGGTCATAGCAAGCTCGTTGGCAATATCATTTACACATAACTCCCGATTGACCAGAAGGTAAAGCACCTTAATCCGGGTGGAATCGCCAAACACTTTATAGAATTCCGAGAGATAGTAAATCTCCTCCTCTGCGGGCATGGTGATATTTTCGCTCATAAAGAACTCCTTTTCTATAGGTATACAAAAATATATTCTACTCAAAGTATAACAGTATATTTGAGTAAAATCAATGCATGTTCATTTGTTCAGATTAAAAATCTTTGATTCTCGCACATATTCTCCTCTGATTCCTATCCAGCTACACCTTCCTTCGTCGCCAGATTCTCATTGAATGTTTACTTGTTTTTTGCTATACTATTTGTATAATTGAACAGAAAGCAGGATGTGATTTTCCGATGTCAGATGCCCTCTAGTACAAAAGGAGGGTGATGCCCTATGAACACAATGGAAGTTTTGACTTTATTGCTAGTAATTTTTGCGGCTCTGTCTTACATAGATAATCATTTTGACAAAAAGAAATAAACATCCCCACCGTCCAAAGTTAAGGATGTTTATTTCTTTTAGATAATCATAATTTAACTGAGGGCAAATCGGATTCACATCCGATTCACTTTCTAAGTAGATTATAACTAAGGGCACTTGAGAAATCAAGTGCCTTTTTCACTTATGTCAGTGAATATTCTTGCTATTTTTCCAGGTGATTGGACAATTCAAACGCGGGATCTGACTGACACCAAAAAAGAGACCACCATCTCGATGATCTCTTCCTTGTATATACCTTCAAAACTGCATACAGTCAAATACTAAATCCATCTTTTTTAAAACCTATCCTAAACCATCTTGGTTAAGCCCTCGACCTATTAGTAACAGTCAGCTCCATGCATTACTGCAC
>NZ_JBBMFC010000027.1:0-35295 GCF_040096225.1 Hominiventricola aquisgranensis
TTACTGAATAAAATAAACGCAAGAGAAAAGTGGTGCCTGGCCTAACGGTCAAACACCACTTTGTCTACAGTCTGAGAGGCACTCTATAAAAGAATGCCTCTTTTTATCATATCATCTTAAAATACTTAAGTGCTTCTGTGATAGCTTTCTCCTTTTCCGGAGTTGTACCCGGTCGTCTACTATTCTCTGATTTTGGCCTATTGTAATTCTCTCTTTCTATAATTCCATACTTCTGTTTCACCTGTGCAATGTTCAGGTTTGTTACATGGAATCCGTAGTGCTCCTGCACCCATTCCTCGATTTCTTTGTATGTAGCCTTCGTCTCAGCACTTGTCGCATCAATCTCATCCAGATTAATCTCAATCTCGATATGATCATCCGGTTTTTGTTGGGACAGAAGAACTACCGTCTCCACATTGGCTGACCATGGAAACATGTCAACGCAACAAGCCCTTTCAACCCGGTATCCATATCCCTGCAGCATCTCCAGATCTCTCGCCAGACTGGTAGGTTTACAGGAGATATAGATCATGCGGTCTACACCGTAATCAATGATCTTCTTCAGTGCTTTTGGATGGATGCCATCCCGCGGAGGGTCAAGCACAATGAAATCCGGCCGGTCACTGATGGTGTCCAACATTTTCAATACATCTCCGGCAATGAATTCACAGTTGGTCAGTCCGTTGAGCTTTGCATTTTCTCCTGCCGCCTTTACAGCCTCCTCCACGATCTCCACACCGATCACTTTCTTTGCCACTGGTGCCAGCATCTGAGCAATGGTTCCAGTTCCGCTGTACAGGTCGAAGATCACCTGGTCCTTCGTGTCTCCTACATAGGATCTGGCTGTATCATAGAGTACCTCTGCTCCCAGAGAGTTGGTCTGGAAAAAAGAGAAGGTAGAGATGCGGAAGCGTAATCCCAGAAGTTCCTCATAAAAATATTCCTCTCCGTACAACACTTCTGTCCGGTCACTCTGCACCACATCTGCCAGACTGTCATTCGTCGTATGAAGGATTCCTGCAAAGCTGCCCTCCAGCGGAAGTTTCAGCAATGTCTCCTTCCAGCCTTCCAGATCTACATCCATCTGACTGGTGGTTACCAGTGACACCAGGATCTGACCGGTACGGGCTGCTTTTCTGACTAACAGATGACGGAGATATCCCGTATGCTGCAATTTTCTGTAAAACGGGGTTCCCAGCTCTGTAAAATAATCAAGCGTTGCCCGCAGGATCTTGCGGAAATCGCCGTCTGTCAGCCGGCAGCCATCCACAGTCACGATATCATAGAAGCTGCCCCGCTTATGCATGCCAAGTGCCAGAGGACCGTCTTTTACTTCATCTCCAAAGGAGAACTCCATCTTATTACGGTAGTCATAATGATTGGGACTTTCCTTAATTCCTTCAAATACATATTCATAACCAAAATCCCGGATTGCGCCATCCAACAGCTCTTTTACCTGTGTTTCTTTCAGGTGAAGCTGCTCCTCATAAGAGAGATTCTGATAGGTACATCCACCGCAGTCGGCAAAATGCGGACATACCGGCTCGCACTCCAACGGAGATTTTTCCAGGACTTCCAGGATCCGTCCCTCTGCTCGGCCACTGCGAACCTTATTCACAGAAAACCGTACCTTCTGTCCTGGCACACCATTTTTCACGATCACCGTCTTGCCATCCACGGTGATATGTCCTTTATTAGGGAATGCGACTTTCTCGATCACTCCCTCAAATACCTGTCCTTTTTTCATGTATGTTCCTTTCTGTCTAAAACCAGCAAAAGCTCCTCCCGTGGGAAAACATTGTCCCTGCAGGAGGAGCTTTTGTCACTGTGTCAGAAGCTTTTACTCTTCTGTATCATCCTCGTCTTCGTCCTCATCATCAAAGAAATCATCGTCGTAATCATCATCGAAGTCTTCATCAAAATCTTCCAGATAATCCGGCGTAAAGAAACGATATACTGCATATGCGATTCCCGCTACTGCTGCTACTGCAGCCACGACGATCAGCACCCACATCAGCACGTTCTGTTTTTTCTCTTCTTCCTTCTTGATATGAAGCAGTTCACTCAGCATTTCATTGGTCTTTGCTGCATTGATGATGTCTTCAACACGGCCCATGGCAGATACCTCTTTTCTGTTTTAATTATGGTTAAGTATATCATACTCTGATAGGATTTGCAATCACCGCACCATTCATACCTTCTTCAATTTTGCAAAGGATGCGAACATCTTTTTCACACCGAACCGTTCAAAATCCACTTTGACTTCATAGTCTCTTCCGCCCTCAGTGATCTCCAGCACAGTTCCTTTTCCGAATTTTACATGAGACACCTGATCGCCCACAGTATAGTCCAGCTTATCCGCTTTCACCACTTTGAACTGCTGCGGATCAAACGTCTTTGTCCGGAACGCTTCCTTTGCTTTCTGATAAGATGTATTCTGCGGCACTTCCGGCTTCTTTGGTTCTCTTGGTATCACACTCTTACGCGCCAGCAGCTCTGAGGGGATCTCACGCACAAATCGGGACACATTATTATACTGGGTCTCTCCGCGTACCATCCGGCAGCGGGCACAGGTGATGGTCAGTTCCTTCATGGCACGGGTGATCCCCACATAACACAGACGCCGCTCCTCTTCGATCTCCTCGGTGGGATCATCTGCCGCAATGGACATATAGCTTGGGAACAATCCATCCTCCAGACCAGCCAGATATACATATGGAAACTCCAGACCCTTAGCACTATGAAGCGTCATAAGCAGCACACGGTTGTCTCCATCTTCCACACTGTCAATATCTGCCACAAGAGCTACTTCTTCCAGGAATCCACTTAGATTCGGTTCTTCAGCTCCTTCTTCGTAGGTAACTGCTTTATTGATGAACTCGTCAATATTTTCCAGTCTCGCCTCAGATTCGTCGGTATCTTCATTTTTCAGGTCTTCTGCATATCCGGTCTTATCAAGGATTGCCTGGATCAGATCCTGCATACTCATATCTGCCAGTGACAGACGCATCTCATGGATCAGATGCACAAAGGGCTGGATCTTCAATGCCGCTTTCCCAAGTCCCGGAATCTCACCTGCCTCTTCCAGTGCTTCAAAGAAGCTGATATCTCTGGAATCAGCATAGGCCTGTACTTTTGCAAGTGTTACATTTCCAATCCCCCGCTTGGGAACATTGATAATTCTGCGGACTGCCAGACCATCCTTTCCATTATCGATGGTCTTCAGATATGCCAGAATATCCTTGATCTCTTTTCTGGAATAAAAATTCACACCTCCAACGATCTTGTATGGAATGTTGGCATACAGGAACTTCTCCTCAAAGAGGCGGGACTGGGCATTAATCCGGTAAAGAACTGCAAAATCCTGATATTCTGCTTCCCCTTTCCGCACCTTTTTACTGATCTCCCCGGACACATATTCCGCTTCCTCATAGCCATTCTGAAACTGCTGGAACAGGATTGGCTCACCCTGTTCGTTCTCCGTCCAGAGTGCCTTCTCCTTACGCCCTCTGTTATTGGCGATCACGCCATTGGCTGCATTCAGGATATTCTGTGTGGAACGATAATTCTGCTCCAGTTTTACCACCTTTGCATCTGGAAATACTTTCTCAAAATCCAGGATATTGCGGATATTGGCGCCACGAAACTTGTAAATAGACTGATCATCATCACCGACTACACACAGATTACGGTACTGACGGGCCAGCGTACTGATAAATTTGAACTGCACGGTATTGGTGTCCTGATACTCGTCCACCATGATGTAACGAAAACGGTTCTGATAGTATTCCAGCACATCCGGGCAGCTCTGGAACAGCTCCACCGTCTTCACCAGCAAGTCATCAAAATCCAACGCATTATTTTTCTTCAATTCCTTCTGATACTCCACATAAGCCTGCGCAATCTTCTCCTGGCGGAAATCGCCTTTCGCCTCCAGCAAAAACTCATTGGGTGAAATATATTCGTCTTTGGCATGAGAGATCACATTCAGAAGCATGCGTTCCTTATAGAGTTTCGAATCCAGCTGTAACTTCTGACAGACGTTTTTCATCACCGTCTTCTGATCTTCCGTATCATAAATAGTAAAATTCGTATCATACCCCAGCCGGTCAATATACCGGCGCAGGATCCGCACACAGGTAGAATGGAATGTGCTGACCCAGATACTCTCCGAACCATATCCCACGATCTTATCCACACGTTCCCGCATCTCTCCGGCCGCCTTATTAGTAAATGTGATAGCCAGAATATTCCACGGATTCACTCCGCATTCATCGATCAGATGAGCGATCCGATAGGTGAGTACTCTCGTCTTGCCAGATCCGGCTCCCGCCAGGATCAGAAGCGGTCCATCCACATGCAGCACCGCTTCCTGCTGCTCTCGATTCAATAATTCCAGATCACTCATACTTCTCTCCTCATTTATGTGTCATTTTATGCCTATCTTACCACAAGAACAAGTGTTTGACAATTGATTTCCGGAAGACAGGGATTTATAATGTGAACATTGATTCAGAACCATGCACTTATTTTGCGAATGTGGCTCTGAATCAATATTCGCACCCCCAAGAAAGGATTTTGCATATGCTGAAAAAAATGAAACGCGCGCTTGCACTTGGTGCTGTTGCGGCTATCGCCTTATTATTCATGGTAACTTTAATCCTGGCTTTTATTGACACAGAGAAAGCCCGGGAACTTCTGATGGCTTCTATTGTAGCAACCATCGTGATCCCCACACTGATCTATGTTTACCTCTGGCTCTTCCAGCTATTTACCAAAAAGAAGGATGACGAAAAATAGCTTCTTCACATTCTGCTGACTTTTGCATACATTACATTATAATTTTCTGTGCAAAGGGAATGAGTTCATGAAAAAAATTATCTGTATTCTGCTTGCCGCCTCCCTTCTGGTTCTTCCAGGATGCGGCAGCAGCAATTCCGGTACTTCTGATGGAGATGGCACTCTTACGCCTGTCACTTTAAATGAAGTGGCACATTCCATCTTCTACGCCCCACAGTATGTAGCAATTGAAAATGGATATTTTGAAGAGGAAGGGATTGATCTGACTCTGGTGACCGGCTTTGGTGCCGACAAAGTGGCAACTGCCGTAGTCTCCGGTGATGCTGATATCGGTTTCATGGGAAGCGAATCCTCCATCTACATTTATCATCAGAATCCAGATGATTATCTGATAAATTTCGCGCAGCTTACCCAACGTGCCGGCAACTTTCTTGTCTCCCGTAAACCTGTGGAGAATTTCCAGTGGGATGACCTGAAAGGATCTTATGTCCTTGGTGGCCGGGCTGGTGGCATGCCAGAAATGGTCTTTGAGTTTATCCTGAAAAAACATAATATTGATCCAACAACAGATCTGACCATCGATCAAAGTATTGATTTTGGTTCTACAGCTGCTGCTTTCACCGGAAGCAGTTCCCCGGCAGATTTCACCGTGGAGTTTGAACCAGCTGCCACCACGCTGGAACAGGAAGGTGCCGGATACGTAATCGCTTCTCTCGGTGAGGCTTCCGGTTATGTGCCTTACACTGCTTACAGTGTAAAACAAAGCTATCTGACCGAGCACCCGGATATCCTGCAGGCATTTACCAATGCCCTTCAGAAAGGCATGGATTATGTACAGACTCACACACCGGAAGAGATTGCCAAAGTGATCCAGCCACAGTTCAAAGAGACAGATCTTGATACCATCACAGCCATTGTAACCCGTTATTACGAGCAGGACACCTGGAAAGAAGATCTGATCTTTGAGCAGGACAGTTTTGATCTGCTTCAGAATATTCTGGAAGAAGCCGGAGAACTGCCCGCATGGACGCCCTACGAGGATCTGGTAAATACTGAGTTTGCAGTGCAGGCAGTTCGGTAACATCCATTTCTCCGGAATCTTTTGGTCATCATTTCTACTTTATGTAGTTTTTAATACTATTTCTATTGACAAATACCCTGTGCCGCTCTATAATTAGTTTGATAATCAAAATATTACAGAGGAGAATAACATGAAACCTTTACAAATTGGAGATAAACTGGCAAAACTGCCGCTGATCCAGGGAGGCATGGGTGTGGGAGTCAGTCTCTCACGTCTGGCCGGAGCCGTGGCTCGCACTGGCGGCATCGGCATCATATCCACTGCCCAGATTGGATTTCGGGAAGCAGATTTCCAGAAAGATACAAAAGCTGCCAATCTGCGTGCTATGGTGGCAGAACTAAAAAAAGCCCGCGACATTGCTGCAGATGCAGACGGCAAATGCCAGGGACTTATCGGATATAATATCATGGTTGCCACGAAGGACTATGCGGATTACGTAAAAACGGCTGCCCACGCCGGCGCCGATGTGATCATCTCCGGGGCCGGTCTGCCGGTAGATCTGCCGGAATATGTGACAGGTACTGACACCAAGATCGCACCTATCGTCTCTTCGGAAAAAGCAGCACGTATCATCCTGAAAATGTGGGATCGTCGATATAAGCGCACTGCAGACTTTGTAGTCATTGAAGGAGCTCACGCAGGCGGACATCTGGGATTTTCCAGAGAAGAGCTGACTCATCTGTACGAACCAGATTACGAGGCTAACTATGATGATGAGATTCGCCGGATCATCGCCTGCGTCCATGAGTATGGTGAGAAATATGGTGTCCATATTCCGGTTATCACTGCCGGAGGCATCATGAATGTCAGACAGGTACAGCATGCTTTTGCGCTTGGTGCTGAAGGTGTTCAGGTGGCTACTCCTTTTGTCACAACAGAAGAATGTGATGCTGCTCCTGCCTACAAACAGGCTTATGTAAATGCAAAAAAAGAAGACATTGAGATCGTTACAAGTCCGGTAGGTATGCCGGGCCGGGCGATTCACAATGCCTTTCTTGAAAAAGTTGCACAGCAGAAGGAGCACATCACCCACTGTTTCCGTTGTCTGGAAAAATGTAATCCCACCCAGGCTCCTTACTGCATCACCCAGGCTCTGATCCGTGCCGTAGAAGGTGACGTAGAAAATGGTCTGATCTTCTGCGGGGACAATGTGCAGTATCTTGATCATATCGGAACGGTGGAGGAAGTGGTGCATGCTCTTTTTCCGGAGCGTTAAATAAAATGAGAGACTGTGCCAAGTTGTTGCAGTCTCTCAAAAAAACGTGACGTTTTTTATTTTACATTCTTCTGTGCCTCGATCTGCTCTGCCAGATCTGTCAGATACAGATACCGTTCCATCTTCTCATCCAGGAGAGCTTCCTGTTCTTCCTTCTCCTGGGTGAGTTTACCAAGCTTCACAAAATCTGTAGCGGAAAGATTGATCTGTCGATCCAGCTCTGCAATATGATCTTCAATTCCCGCGATCACAGCCTCAATGGTCTCATAATCTTTCTGCTCCTGCCAGGTAAATTTAAGCTTTTTCTGTCTGACCTTCTCCGTCTTCTCTGAAGCATCCTTTTTCGTTTTCACGGTGATCTCTGGCTCTTCCCACTGCTTCTTTGCCTCCAGATAATCAGAATAACCGCCCTCATACTGTCGCAGAAATCCACCTGTCTCAAAAGCAAAGATCCGGTCTACCACTTTGTCCAGAAAATACCGGTCATGAGATACCGTGATCAGAATACCCGGAAATTTCTCCAGATAATCTTCCAGGATCGCCAATGTCTGAATATCCAGATCATTGGTCGGCTCGTCCAGGATCAAAATATTCGGTGCCTCCATCAGCACCTTCAGAAGATAAAGTCTTCTCTTTTCCCCACCAGACAACTTACCGATCAGAGAATACTGAAGTGTTGCGTCAAACAAAAATCGCTCCAGCATCACAGAGGCCGACACCATGCCATCCTCTGTCTTCACATATTCCGCCGTATCACGGATATAATCAATAACCCTCTGGGACGGGTCCAGGGATTCATTTTCCTGTGAAAAATAACCCAGTTTTACAGTAGGGCCAAGGATTACCTGACCTTCGTCCGGCTCTTCGATCCCCATGATCATCTTCATCATGGTTGTCTTTCCACATCCATTGGCTCCCACAAAGCCGATTCTGTCCTGCCTGCGGAACGCATAGCTGAAATCATGGATCAGTTCACGTCCTCCAAATCCCTTGGAAATATGTTCTAATTCCAACGTCTTTTTTCCAAGCCTTGATGAGACCGTATTCACTTCTACCTTCCCATTCTGCACCGGCGCCTTTGTTGTATTTTTCAGTTCCTCATATCTCTGAATATGAGCTTTCTGCTTGGTGGATCTGGCTCTGGCTCCCCGCTTCATCCACTCCAGCTCAATACGCAGGATATTCTTATTTTTCTGATAGGTTGCCAGTTCCATATCTTCCCTGGCAGCCTTTGCCTCCAAAAATCCTTCAAAATTCGTCTGATAGTTATAAAGTTTACCTTTGTCAATCTCCACGATCCGGTTGCAGACCCGATCCAGAAAATATCGGTCGTGGGTCACCATCACCAATGCTCCTTTACGCCGGATCAGCGTCTGTTCCAGCCACAGGATCATATCGCTGTTCAGATGGTTGGTAGGCTCATCCAGCAGCAAAATATCGCAGGGTGCCATCAATGCTGCAGCCAGTGCCACTTTCTTTTTCTGTCCGCCGGACAGATGGTCGATCACTTCATTTTCATCCAGAAATCCCATCTGATTCAGCATGGCCTTGCTGTCACCTGCGATACTCCATTCATTATCCTCTGTCTTATTGGCAGTCACTACATAATCATAGATGGTCATGCCCTTTGGAAATTCAGGATTCTGTGGCAGATAACGCACATACACCTTGTTGCCGCGCACCACTTCTCCCTCATCTGGCTCCTCCACTCCTGCAAGAATCCGTAAGAGCGTGGATTTTCCGGTTCCATTGATACCAACGATTCCTACTTTATCTTTCTCTTCAATGCTGAAATCCGCCCCGGTAAACAGTTCTTTATCCGTATAATGTTTGGTCAGCTCCTTCGCTGTTAATAAATTCATGTTTGCTCCTTCTATCTTGTTCCATGTATAAAAAGAGCCGCCGCTTCTGGCGGCAGCTCCTGCTTATGCTTCAAAATCCTGCTCATGCAGCAGACGATAGCCTTCTTCGTCCACGCTCTTTCCGGTGATCTTTGCAAACAGCTTGCGGACACCACCTTTTTCCGAATGTTCGATGGCTGCGTCTACCATGTCTTTCACCTCTGCCACTGATACCCGGTGATCGTTCGTCTGACCATTTCCAATCCGGTCATAAAGTGCCAGCACGGCAAATTCATCATAAGAGAATCCCAGCTCTCTTGCATAAGATCTTGCAAATGCAATCAATTCATCATTCGTAAATACCGGAATATCTACCTTGTACTCAAACTTGGATGCCAGATTGGAATTCTTGTGAAACAGCCTCTGGATCTCTGTCTTCTGGTCTTCCAGTATGATCAGAAGACCTCCTGTATCACCCTCCATTGCCAGACTCAGTGCCATCATAGATGCATCAGACAAGCCTCCTGCTTTCTCAATGATCAGCGCTCCGCCTTTCAGTTTTCCAAGTGTCTCATAGATATCTCTGGTGTTCAACTTCTTTCCGCTGATCTTGGCAAGTCTGCTGCTTTCTACACGCTGCAGCTTCTGTAATGCTTTTACAATATCAATGGCAAGCGTTGTCTTTCCATTGCCGCTTTCTCCGGTAACGACCACATTTCCGCAGGCAGAGTTTACTTTGGAAGCCCCAGCCTGTCCCTTAAACAAAGAGGCCAGCTGCTCACCAACTCCACGAACTGCCGTAAAATAAGCAAAGATCTTTGCCTGTTCTCTGGTCAGATGACCTTCCTTGATGGTCATATCAGCAACTTCTCTCGCTAATGACTTTTCAAGCTCCTGAATCATATTCATGGAACCAGTCTCAGAAGTAATCTTTTCTTTGTTGCTATTCGCCGGCTTTGTCTTCGGTTCACTTTCTACCATCTCATGATCCGGCTTGGCTGCATAGACAATGTCTTCCGGCACTGACAGTTCCTGGATTGTCAGATCCTCTGCTTCATCCAGATCATCCAGCGCATCAATATCTTTTGGAAGATCGTCCTCAGTCACCACCGCATTGACCTGCTTCTGCTCTTCATCAAGATCTTTCAGAATCTGCTGTACATCCTCTGGAATATCATCAGATGTACCAGAGATCAGTTTTACAAGCTCTGCAGTTTCCTGACGGACTTTTTCCTTCCGCGCTTCCTCTTCCGGCTCCTTTGCTTTCAGAGCAGCCGCTGTCTCGCTCTTCTTATTGTCCCACTCCTGAAGGATCTTGTCGATCTCGATTCTTCCAGTGATCTGCTTGATGAGCTGCGGCTCTTCCGGTTCCAGTTCGATGGCCTCGACAACTGGTTCTGGCGCAAGCTCCTCAATAACTGGTTCTGGCTCCTGTTCTGGCTCAATTTCCTCGACAACCGGTTCTGGCTCAAGTTCCTCGACAACTGGTTCTGGTTCCGGTTCTGGCTCAAGCTCCTCGACAACTGGTTCTGGCTCCGGTTCCTCGATAACCGGTTCCGGTTCGATCTCCTCCGGCATCAATTCTTCCATCTTTAATTCTTCTGGTTCCAGCTCTTCCATCATCAATTCTTCCGGCTCCATGGATTCCTCCACCGGTTCCGGCTCAATAATCTCTTCTATAGCTGGAATATCCGGCACCGTCAGTTCTTCCGGCTCAAGGGACTTCTCCACTGGTTCCGACTCAAGGGACTCCTCCACCGGTTCCGGCCCAATCTCTTCTACTTCAGGAATCGTCAGCTCTTCTGTGGCTCCCAGCCCCAGATCTGGAACATCAATATCTCCCTCATCCTTCTGAAGCATCTCATCCAGGTTTGCTGCCAGTTCCGCCTGAAGATTGATAGTGCTGAATTTATCTGTATTTACACTTACTTCTCTCTCTTCGTAGTCATCTTCTCCCACGTTTACAGATGCGCCTGTCTGATAACGATGATCATATTTATCCTGCTGAACAGGAGTCAGCGGCTCATATTTCATCTTCAGCTCCATGGCCTTTGTCACATACTCGCCTTCGCTAAACCAGAGAATCAGCTCATCGCACTCACGGACACAGTCTTCCTGCATCCCGGCCTGGTCATAGAGAGATGCCAGCTCATAGGCCCATTTCTCCTGATATTCATGGGTCTTATATTCCTTCAGGGTCTTGATCTGATCGTCCAGACTGGATCCACGCTCCCGATAGATCTGATACTTCAAGATATATCGGCTCTGATCATGAGGTGCAGCCTTTACAAATTCCCGATAAAGTTTGATTGCTTCCTCAAAATTATGAGTTCTGGTAGCAATCTCCGTCATCTTATAAAGAAGCATTCTTCCCACCGGTGCGCGGTCATAAGCAATATTAAGAATCTCCATACAGTCCTCATACCGTTCAACGGCCTCGTAAAGATCCGCTACAATATAAAGCATATTCAGATTCTTGACCCGGCGCCAGTCAATGGTATCCGAAATCTTGACTGCTGTCTGATAATCTTTCTTTTTTACGAGTTTTTCTATTTGCTCCGCTTTCAGGCGATATTCATACTTATCCAATAAATTTCCCTCGTTTCCTTATACTTCCGGGATTCTGGAACATGCAACTGCCAGTGCTCCGTCTCCAATATGGCACGCAACACTTAAAGACAGCTCATTAACAATAATTTCCGGGTATCCTGGGAATTCTTTTTCCAGTTCCGCCTTGAATTCCAGTGCCATCGCTTCATTATTTGTGTGAGCAATGGCCAGCTTCATGGACGAACCTGCAAACCGGTTCTCCAGATCATTTCTTATGGCATCGATCATGGTTTTCTTTGCAGCACTCATGGTACGCACTTTAGAAAATGCATCCAGCTTCTCACCATGGATCTGCAGTACCGGTTTCAGACGCAGCATGGTTCCAAGAGCCGCTGCTGCCGGTGTGATACGTCCACCTTTTTTCAGATATTTCAGCGTCGTTACCGTAACATAGATGCTGGACTCCAATGCTTCTTCTTCCAGTTTCTTGCAGATCTGCTCTGCATTCATGCCAGCTTCCGCAAATGCTTTTGCATCTTCTACAGAATAAAGCTGTGTCACAGAGATTCTCTGATTGTTGACAACCTGTACTTTTCCATCGTAATCATCCGCCAGCATCTTAGCAGTCTGGCAGCTTCCGCTCAAACCGCTGGACATAGGGATGTGTACAATCTCATCATATTCTTTCAAAAGTTCATCCCACAATTTCATCACCGAATCCGGGGATGGCTGAGAAGTAGATACATCTGCATCTTCCTCAAGAAATTTATAAAACTCATCCGGAAACAGATCGATTCCATCCAGATATTCTTTTCCATTGATCAGAAATGGCATAGGAACTACATAAATTCCCATTTCTTTTGCCTTCGCCTGACTGATTCCACTATTACTGTCTGTCACTATCGCAATCTTACTCATACATGAACCTCTTTTATAATTTTTCCCAACAAAAATAGCAATGATAATGATTCCGGCTTCCCACGGGTACAAAATTCTGTGCTCCGCAATAACCACAGCGGATCCGTTCCATACCATTCGGAGTAACTGTCTCATAATCGCCACGGCCACCGACTCGATCCGGCTTTCCTTTGGAATATGCCGCCTCATAAGTACATGCCTGACTGGATGCCCTTGACCGGGTCTTCAAGGCTTCCTCTTCCCTCGTCAGCTTCTGTCTGCGGGGCTTATTCGGAACTGCAGTTGCCTTTCTTGGCTTGCTCATCGTCCTTGCCTGTCTTACTTCTCTTTGTACTTCTTCTCTCACCGCAGCAGCTGAAGGTGTTCTCTGGATCGGTCGTTCGGATGTTCTGTCTTCTTTTATCTTTCTGACATTCTTTTTGCTCCAGACAGACAGTCCCCAGATCAGGATCATCGCTAAAAATATTTCCATCTTGTTTTCCTCCTGCGGTTCTATTTGTGCAAAACACACACTCTTCCTTATTATAGCAAAATCAAGCACAGAAAACAAGAATGGCAGAAACCTTTTTACAGGTTTCTGCCATTCAATTAAGCGCAGTAGATAGGGGAATCGAACCCCTGTTTCCGCCGTGAGAGGGCGGCGTCTTAACCCCTTGACCAATCTACCATATTTTCTTATCGAAAGCATCTTTCGCTTGCCGACTTGGATACTATAACACAACATCTGACACTTTGCAAGCATTAATTTTTATTTTTTTATAATTTTTTGTATAGTTCTTTTTTCAATGCGCATACTGGTGAAAAAGGAGTGGTTCTTTATGGATTATATCAACGCATTCTGGGTCGGTGGTCTGATCTGTGCCCTGACTCAGATCCTGATGGAAAAGACCAAGCTGATGCCCGGCCGGATCATGGTCCTTCTAGTGTGCAGCGGGGCTGTTCTGGGTGCAACCGGGCTCTATGAACCTCTGCTTGATTACGCAAAAGCCGGAGCAAGCGTCCCTCTTCTTGGATTTGGAAATGTACTCTGGGAAGGCGTCCACGATGCTGTACAGGAAGAAGGTCTCTTAGGCATCTTCAAAGGTGGTCTCACTGCCGGTTCTGCAGGAACCTGTGCCGCTCTGGTCTTCGGTTATCTCGCCAGTCTGGTCTTTGATTCCAAGATGAAAAAATGACAGAACTATGAGAAACACGCTTCGCGAGTTTCTCAAGTTATCGCGGCAGTCGCCAAGGTCTCGTGCAAGCACGGACTTTGGCTCGTTGCTCGCGTAAATAAAATCCCGGAAGATTTCCTACTAATAGAAATTTCTTCCGGGATCTTTTTTATCCATTCAGGCTGTCTGCTATGCGGTATAGCTACCCTGACGGAAAATTACATTTTTATAACGATCAAGTACACACAGAAGCACGGTTCCCATGATGCTTGCAGTCAGAATCTCGCCTATTCCAACTGTTCCCATCAGAAATGGAATCGGAAGCGGCTCACCGTATCCATATTTCAGCACCCACGGAATCACCAGAGCATTCAATACTACCGGCGGAACAGATGCCAGATATTTACTCTTACTCCGAAGTATCCATGTCAGATATGCAGCCACCAGAGTGGTCAGACTTCCGGCAATCACATCCAGCATAATACCGCCACCCAGCATGTTGGCGATCAGACAGCCAATAAACAGCCCAGGAATCGCAGCAGGTGTAAAGAGCGGCAGTACTGTCAGTGCCTCAGCCACACGAGTCTGGATCGCACCATAACTGATCGGCTCAAATACCAGACATAATACCACATAGATCGCAGCGATCATCGCCGCCTGTGTCATAAAAAGTACCTTGTTTGTTTTCATATTCAGTTCTCCTTTAGTTTTGTTTTACGAGTGGAAGGTCACGAACACTCGATTCATTTTCGCGCAGCAATGAGTCAGGCAGCCATGCTTTCATAGATATCTGACGAATGCCGCGGAGGCATATACCACAGGTATATGACCTACGCCGGAAATCGGCGAAAGCCCTGTAAGACCTTGTTTTTATGGGCTTTTAACGGACGCAAGTATAGCATACTCAAAATGAAAATGCAAGTGCTTCTGCTACAAAGCGCACACAAAAAAACTCAGGAACAATCTGTTCCTGAGTTTTTAGCAGTAGATAGGGGAATCGAACCCCTGTTTCCGCCGTGAGAGGGCGGCGTCTTAACCCCTTGACCAATCTACCATATCCATCAGCTCTCACGCGCTGACTTGCATACTATAACATAGCTTTCGACAGATTGCAAGCACTTTTTTGTGTTTTATTGTATTTTTTTTGTAAATTGATAATTCAAAATTAACATGTTATATTAAGTACATATGGAAAATAACTGCACCGCAGTCTTCAGAAAGGAGAATTTCCATGAATATGATAGAGACAGCCAAAGAACTTGGATTTTCAGGTGCTGCTGTCATTGATACAGCACAGCTTGTATTTATACCGGAGTACCGGGTCTTCTGTGAAGAAAATCTCTGTGGAAACTACGACCTGAACCCGGCTTGTCCGCCGGAGAGCGGCACCGTGGAAGAAATGAAAGCCCATGCCCTGACTTACGAAAAAACGCTGGTCCTTCAGACTACTCAGGGCGGACAGATGGATTACAAAAAGGCAAAGCTTGCCCACAATCATCTGACAGAAGAACTTGCGGATAAAATAAAGGCCGCCGGATACGACGACCTTCTGCTTATGACTGCCGGACCTTACAAGGGTAATTCCTGCCTGTCTGCTTACTGCGTCAACGCCCAGATGATGGCAGACGCCGCAGGAATGATCTGCTGGAATGACGATGATAAAGTCCGTTATTTCTCACTTATTTTGTTCAATCCATCGTAAGACATGACGCTCCATTATTTTTCAAGAAATACGCCGATCTTACCTAAATCTTCACTGATCAGAACCTTACGGAAGTCTCCTTTCTCAGCGAAGCCGACTTCCAGCATCTGATCAAAGACGGTCTTCAAAGGTTGGTAGAATCCGTCGATATCGAAGAGCACGCAAGGCTTGTCCTCGATGCCAAGCCTTGCCAGCGAGATCACATCGGTGATCTCATCCAGCGTTCCCGGTCCGCCCGGCAATGCCACATAGGCATCCGAAAGTTCAATCATCTTCGCCTTCCGTTCCGCCATATCTTTTGTCTCAATATAAGCTGTCAGACCCGGATGACGCCTCTTCTGGATAGATTCCACCGCCGGGAGGACACCCGTCACCGTTCCACCATGCTCCAGAACCGCATCTGCAACGATTCCCATCAGACCACCCTGTGCACCACCATATACCAGTGTATGACCATGCTCACCGATCCATGTCCCCAGTGCTCTGGCGCCTTTTTCAAACTGCTCCTTATTTCCAGAAACAGATCCACAATAAACCGCAATATTCATGCTCCATCTTCCTTTTCCCAAAAGCTTTACATGGAGATCCAGCCAAATGCATTTGCCACAGAGCTTGCCAGAATGATCGCTGCAAAGATCGGACACAGATATTTGATCATAAAATTAAAAATAGCTTTTCTGCGGAATTTATTTTCTCCATGCATCACTTCTTCTTCGATGCCATTCACACCAATGACTCTGGACACCAGCAGACAGATCGCAATCGCCGCGATCGGCATCATCACAGAGTTAGTCAGGAAATCAAAGAAATCCAGGAACTGCATACCGATGATCGTCACCCCTGCCAGCGGACCATATCCAAGAGAAGAAAGGCTTCCAAGCGCGATCACGATCACTCCAATCAATACCGTTGATTTTTTACGGCTCCATTTCAGTTCATCCTCGAAGGTAGATACTGCACTTTCTGTCAGTGCAATAGAACTTGTCAGTGCAGCAAACAGCACCAGTATAAAAAACATTACTCCGACAAGAGTTCCCAGCCCCATATTTTCAAATACCTTCGGAATGGTAATGAACATCAGCGCCGGACCTGCCTGCAACGTATCCGGGTCTCCGCCGGAAAATGCAAATACCGCCGGAATGATCATCAAGCCTGCCATGATCGCAATGGCTGTATCAAAGATTTCCACGTTCTGTGTGGAATCTTCAATAGAGATGTCTTTTTTCATGTAAGAACCAAAGGTGATCAGAATACCCATGGCAATGGACAGAGAGTAGAACATCTGTCCCATGGCGGATACCACCGTCATCCAGGAGAAATTATCCACATTTGGCACCAGGAAATATTTCACACCTTCAATAGCACCCGGTCTTGTCACAGAATATGCCGCAATGATCACAGACAATACCACAAGAATCGGCATCATAAATTTGGATACCCTTTCAATTCCATTGCGGACTCCCGCATAAATGATGACCAGTGTGATCAGTGCAAACACAATAAAGCAAAGTTCTGTGGACACGCCATTGGAAATAAATGCAGAGAAATATCCATCCTCTGCTACCTGATGAGCATTTCCACGTATATATTCCACCAGATATTTGATAACCCAGCCGCCGATAACTGAATAATAAGGAACGATCAGGATCGGTATGATCGCATTGATCCATCCGCCGGCTGACAGCCAGCCAGATTTACCAAAGGACTGAAATGCTCCGACCGGACTTTTCTTCGTCATACGACCGATGGATGTCTCAGCAATGATCATGCTGTATCCAAAGGTCAGTGCCAGAATGATATAAATCAGCAGAAAGATTCCGCCGCCATATTTTGCTGCAAGATATGGAAATCTCCATATATTTCCCAGTCCCACGGATGCACCTGCCGCTGACAGCACGAATCCGATCTTGCCGGAAAATGTACTCCTTTTATGCTCATGTTTGTTCATAGATACCCTTCCTCTTTTCATGTATAATCTGTGTTTTTGCAGACATATGGTCTTCCCCCTGAATCTGCCTGCACGCATACTAGATAGTGTATCATATTCCCACTTTGGTTGCAACATCGCATACCCGGCAGGTATGTTTTATTTGCATAAGCATAATACGGCTACTTGACAGTTATTTATCATTTATTCTAATATGATAAGTAGTCAGAACAAAGGAGGTACATCATGAAAAAAATCACACTAAATCCTGACGCTGAAGTGGTCAAGACCGTAAAAGAAGGCTTAAAGCGCACCGGCGGCTACTGTCCCTGCAGATTAGAACGTACCGAAGAAAACAAATGTATGTGCAAAGAATTCCGGGATCAGATTAATGATCCGGATTTCGAAGGATTTTGCCACTGTATGTTATATTACAAATCCAAATAGTCACCCGGCATTGCCAGATAACCGAATAACCTGGAACAAAAGAAAATTCATATGGAGGACTTCATTATGAAAATGATTACTTTAGGAACCACAGGCATCACTGTTCCGCAAAATGCATTTGGCGCACTCCCGGTACAGCGAGTGAACATGGACACGGCAGTCCAGATCCTGCGCAGAGCTTATGAGGGCGGCATGCGTTTCTTTGACACCGCCAGAGCTTATAGCGACAGCGAAGAAAAACTGGGACATGCATTTGAAGGCATGCGTGACAAGATCTTCATTGCCAGCAAGACCATGGGACGCACCCCGAAAGATTTCAAAGAACAGCTGGACACATCCTTACGTCTGCTGAAGACTGACTATCTGGACATCTATCAGTTCCACTGTGTGGATCAGTGCTACCGCCCAGGCGACGGGACTGGCATGTACGAATGTATGCTGGAAGCAAAAGAACAAGGAAAGATCCGTCATATCGGTGTCACTTCCCATAAGCTTGACGTCGCCAAAGAATGTATTGAATCTGGATTATATGAAACTTTACAGTTTCCTTTTAGTTATATTTCCACCGAAAAAGAACTGGAGCTTGTCCGCATGTGTAAGGAACACAATATGGGATTTATTGCCATGAAAGGTCTTGCCGGAGGTCTGATCAACAACTCCAGAGCTGCTTTTGCTTTCATGACTCAATTTGACCATGTACTTCCAATCTGGGGCATCCAGAAGATGTCTGAGCTGGAAGAATGGCTTTCCTACATGGATCAGCCACCCGCTCTGGATGATGAGATCCTCTCTTTCATCGAGAAAGAGAAAAGTGAACTGATCGGCGACTTCTGCCGCGGCTGCGGATACTGCATGCCATGTCCGGCAGGGATCCTGATCAACAACTGTGCCCGCATGTCCCTCATGGTCCGCCGTGCACCTTCCAAGGCTTGGCTTAACGAGACCTGGCAGGAAAATATGAAGAAGATCGAAGGATGTCTCCATTGCAACCAGTGCATGAAGAAATGTCCGTATCAGCTTAATACACCGGAACTGCTCCAGAAAAACTATGAAGATTATAAAAAGATTCTCGCTGGGGAAGTGCAGGTGTAAGGGATTTTTATGAGCCGTGCGCAGTTCGTGACCTTCGGTCACTCACTCGCGGGCTTCGCCCTATGACGCCTACCATACAAAGCTTTATGAATGCAAGCATTCAAAAGCTTTCCATGGTATTCGTCGCACGGCTCATGCTTTACGCGCACATCCCACCTAGCATGCCGCCAAGGAGACACAGCACCATAGTCGTCACGAAGTTGGCGGCAGTCTGGTCAAGCTGTCGGTTCACGGCAAGGGAGACGAGCAGCATGATTCCAAAATACAGGAGCCCCACAAGAATTCCCCAAAGAAACTTCTTGTTTTTCATCATTTTCCCACTTAAGAATCCACCAGCAAAGCAGGATAAAATATAGGTCACAATGATCATGATCCGTACTTTTCCTTCGCTTAATTCAAAGCGATATAAAAGTCCTGCGGTCAGCAGAAGCAGAAGTCCTGTCACAATGTAGGATGCAACCAATGCTTTCAGCATCCGCACAGCCTGATCGATATATGTATAAGGATATTTCATATGCACACTCCCCTTTCTTTCGCTAGTTCATTTTATGTGTGGACACCAGCTTCTATGTCACATGTTTCGTTCTCTGCCTATTGCATTTTTTTTTGATTTATCGTATATTAGATGATAACTGTACATCAATACATTTAGTTAAAAGGAGTGAATTTACTTTGGATTCAAGTGACGCCATACAGGTGCTGATATTGATTGCCCTGATTGGTCTCTCCGCGTATTTTTCATCGTCGGAGACTGCACTGCTGACAGTCAGCAAGATCCGTATCCGTAATCTCATCGAAGACGGGAATCCCCAAGCGGTGATTCTTGGCAAGGTGATTGAGGATCAGGGAAAGATGCTGAGTGCCATTTTAATTGGAAACAACATTGTGAACATTTCCGCTTCCTCCCTGGCAACGATCCTCACGACCAGGTGGCTGGCCGGAACCGGACTTGCCGCTGTGGCAGCCGGCATTTCTACTGGTGTTCTCACACTGATCGTACTGGTATTCGGTGAGATCACACCTAAGACCTGTGCTACGATCAATGCCGAAAAGATTGCTCTCGCCAACGCAAAGATCATCTACACATGGATGGTGATTGCCACCCCGCTGATCTTCATCATGAACAAGCTGTCCCTTGGTATTCTCTTTCTTATGAGAGTGGATCCCAATGCAAAATCTGACAGCTATACTGAGGAAGATATCCGTACAATCGTGGATGTCAGCCACGAGGACGGCGTGATCGAGCCAGAAGAACGCGACATGATCAACAATGTTTTTGATTTTGGAGACGCCACCGCAAAGGACATCATGGTTCCCAAAGTGGACATGAGTTTTATGAATGTGAATTATACCTATCAGGAAGTCATCGATCTGTACAGCGAGGATAAATACACTCGTTATCCAGTCTACGAAGACAGCACAGATAACGTGATTGGAATGATCAATGTAAAAGACCTGCTGATCTACGATGACAAAGAACATTTTAATGCAAGAAATGTCCTGCGAAGTGTGCTTTTCACACATGAACATAAAAAAACTTCCGACCTTCTCTTTGAGATGCGGAAAAGTTCTACCAATATGGCAATCGTATTGGATGAATACGGCGTTACAGCCGGAATGGTCACCATCGAGGATCTTCTGGAAGAGATCGTTGGCGACATCCGTGATGAGTATGACGAGGATGAGGAACAGCTTGTCACCCGTCTCTCTGATCAGGAATACATTGTTGCAGGAGCCATGAATCTGGATGACCTGAACGATGCACTGGATCTGGAGGAAAAAGGACTTTCTCTGGAATCCGAAGATTACGACTCCGTCGGCGGTATTATTATTGAACTTCTTGACCGTCTCCCTGAAGTCGGTGATGAAGTCACTACAGAAAACGGCATCCGCCTCGTGGTTGATTCTGTGGAAAAGAACCGGATCAAAAATGTGCACATTTATCTTCCGGATCCGCCTGCTGCTGAAGATACCAAAGAAGAATAATTTACGTCAAAAAAGCGGACTGCTGAATGCTCAGTTGTCCGCTTTTTATAAATATGTCTGACCAGTGTCATTCGCAAACACCAGACAAATACCTATACATCAAGGAGGATTTCCAGAAATGGGAACAATATTCAAATTTCACACGGATGTGGATACCGACCAGATCATTGCATCTCAGTATCTGCTTTTCCCGACGATCGACGAAATGAAAACACATACCTTCGAGTCTCTCGATCCGGATTTTGCATCCAAAGTAAAACCCGGCGATTTTGTAGTCGCTGCTGAGAATTTCGGCTGCGGTTCTTCCAGAGAGCAGGCTCCAAGTGTCTTAAAAGCTTTAGGTGTACGCGCTGTGATTGCAAAATCATTTGCACGTATTTTTTACCGCAACTCCATCAACATCGGTCTTCCGGTCATTGTCTGCAAAGACCTGTATGACCACATCGAGGACGGTGACCAGATGGAGCTGTCCCTGACAGACGGCATTGCTTCCGTAAACGGGCAGGAATTTGTCTGCACCAAGCTTCCGCCATACATGCAGAACATTCTGGATCAGGGTGGCCTGATCGCATCATTGAACAAGGAGGAAGACTAATATGGGAATGACCATTGCCGAGAAAATTATTGCACGGGCTGCTGGTGTAGAATCCGTTCGCCCGGGTGATATTCATACCGTAGAAGTGGATCGCCTCATGAGCAACGACGGAACCACACATCTGACCATTGATATGTACAATACAAAATTAAAGCATCCACACATTGCCGATGTGAGCAAGTTGGTCTGGATCGTGGATCACAACGTTCCGTCTGACAGCCCAAAGACTGCTGCTTCCCAGAAAAAAATGCGTGATTTTGCCAAAGAACACGGCATTACCTTCTATGAGGGACAAGGTGTCTGCCATCAGATCATGATGGAGAATCATGTATGCCCCGGCGAGCTGATCTTCGGTGCTGACAGCCACACCTGCGCTTATGGTGCACTGGGTGCATTTGGTACCGGTGTTGGATGTACTGACTACCTCTATGCCATGGTCACCGGTAAATCCTGGGTTCTGGTTCCGGAGACTCTGCGTTTTAACCTGACCAGAAAGCTGCCGGAAGGTGTCTATGCCAGAGATCTGATCCTTACCATCATCGGTAAGATTGGTGCCAACGGAGCCAACTACAAAGCTATGGAATTTGCAGGTGAAGGCTTAAAAACACTGACCATGAGTGACCGTATTGCCATCTGCAACCTCTGTGTGGAAGCCGGTGCCAAGACTGCTCTTATGGAAGTGGATGATATTGCTCTTGATTATCTTCATGAACATGGCCGCGAGCCGAAAGCATGCTTTGTCAGCGATGAGGATGCTGTCTTTGCAGCCACTTATGATATTGACCTGTCTACCATCACTCCTATTGTGGCAAAACCTCATTTTGTGGATAATGTATGCCCTGCCAGAGAAGCTGTCGGTATCAAGATCGATGAGGCATTCTTAGGTTCCTGCAACAACGGACGTATCGAAGATCTCCGTGTGGGAGCTGCTCTCTTAAAAGGCAGAAAAGTGCATCCTCTGGTCCGTTTTCTGGTGGTTCCTGCCAGTCAGGCCGTTTATAAAGAAGCCTTAAAAGAAGGGCTGCTCCAGATCTTCATGGAATCCGGAGCCATTGTTATGAACCCCAACTGCAGTGTCTGCTGGGGAAGCTGCCAGGGCGTCATCGGAGAAGGAGAGACTTTGATCAGTACCGGCACCCGTAATTTCAAGGGACGTGCAGGACACCGTGATTCCTTCGTCTATCTGGCAAGTGCCGCTACAGTTACCGCATCCGCTATCAAAGGGGAAATCACGACTGTAGATATGCTGGACTAATTTGTACCGGACAATTACGGCTCTGAATGAATATTTAACGACACATAAAAGGAGACTTCATATATGAGTGAAACATTTACTGGAAAAGTATGGGTTCTGGGCGATGATATTGATACTGACATCATCATTCCCACCGAGTACCTGGCATTGAAAACAGTGCAGGACATGACCCCTTACGCATTTTCTCCGCTCCGCCCGGAACTCGCATCCCAGATCAAGCCTGGCGATATCATCGTAGCCGGCAAGAATTTCGGCTGTGGTTCTTCCAGGGAACAGGCGCCGGAGATCATCAAGGCACTGGGCATCCGCTGCGTGATCGCCAGATCCTTTGCCCGGATCTTCTTCCGCAATTCCATCAACAACGGGCTTCTGCTCATTGAGAACCCCGATCTTCGCGATGTAGTGACCGAAGGTGAAAAGATCGAGGTTACCGTTGGAGAAAAAGTTGTCTGTGACGGAAAAGAGTACCCGATCGCATCTCTTCCACAGAACCTGATGGACATTATCAATGCAGGCGGACTGGTAAAAGCCATGCGCCAGCTGAACGGACTGGAGGACTAGCAGATGGGACAGACTATTATTGAAAAAATTGTAAGCCGCAATGTGGGCCACTCTGTTCGCCCTGGCGACATTGTAACCGTAAATGTGGACCGCGTCATGATCCACGACATCTTTATTCCGTTTGTAGCTGAAAAGTTTGAAGAAATGGGATTCAAGAAGCTGTGGGATCCAGACAAGGTTGTTCTGATCTATGATCATCTGGTTCCTGCCAGCCAGGTGGATGACACCAGACATTTTCATGTTGGAAATGCATTTGCCGAGAAATACGGCATGAAACATGTACACAGAAGCGATGGCATCTGCCATCAGCTTATGACTGAAGCCCTGTATGTAAAGCCAGGAAATATTGTATTCGGAACCGACAGCCACACCACCACATACGGCTGTGTGGGCGCTTTTTCTTCCGGTATCGGTTACACCGAGATGGCAAGTATTCTTGGAACTGGCACTATGTGGATCAAAGTACCGCAGACAATCAAAGTGGTGATTGAAGGAAAGCTTCCTTCTAATGTAACTTCCAAAGATATCATCCTGACTTTGATCGGAGATCTCCGCGCAGACGGTGCAACCTATCAGGCTCTGGAGTTTTCCGGTGATACTGTGGAAAATATGAGTGTTGCCAGCCGTATGACCATGTCAAATATGGCTATCGAGGCAGGAGCAAAATGTGCCCTGTTCACACCGGATGAGAAGACCGCAGAATACTGCCAGATCGAGCTTACCGATGCAGAACGTTCACTGGTTGGTGATCCGGATGCTGAATATGTCCGCACCATCCACTACAATGCAGAAGATTTTGTACCAGTACTTGCCTGCCCGTCTCAGGTGGACAACATCCATCCAGTCAGCGAGCTTATTGGCACTTCCATTGATCAGGTGTTTATTGGTTCCTGTACCAATGGCCGTCTGGAGGATCTTCAGCGCGCAGCCGCTGTACTGAAAGGCAAAAAAGTAGCTCCGTTCACCAAGCTGATCGTGACTCCTGCCAGTCGTAAGATCTACGAGCAGGCTCTGGCAGACGGAACACTTCTTACACTGGCAGAAGCCGGTGCCATGATCACTCACCCAAGCTGCGGTCTGTGCTGCGGCCGTACCGGCGGTATTCTGACCGATGGTGAGCGTGTGGTAGCCACCAATAACCGTAACTTCCTGGGACGTATGGGAACCTCCAAAGTGGAGATCTTCCTCGCTTCCCCAGTCACTGCTGCGGCCTGTGCAGTTGCAGGTAAGATCGTAGTTCCGGAAGTGCAGTAACTTCTTCAAGTATATAACCAGAAATCATACATACAAAGCGAGTGCGGGAATCAGTATGCTGCGCTGCTATGCATTGAAGAATACAGCTGCGCATGATTTGTACGAATTATGCAGACATATGTGTCCGTATAAGGCGTACAAATCGTGTGTGGCTGTCTTATTCACTGCATACGAGCTCATACGATTCCCGCGCTCGCTTTTATTACATTTTTGTTATTTTTTAATTCTTACTACATTTCCGTCTACACTGAGTCCTTTGATACTTCTCAGGAAACCAGATACTCGGCTATAACCGTAGTCCTTCAAGTCAAATCCATTATACCGGTTCTTCAGTTCTTCATTGATCATGGCAAGATTATCTACCGTTCCTCCATTTTTCTGAATGATTGAGAGAATCTCTTTTTCAATCTTTTCTCTGGAAACTTTCTCCATCTTACCAACCCGGTAATTGTTATTTTCCCTGTGTACCCGAAGGATCGGCAGTTCCTGCGTCAGAAAGACACTCAACTTGGAATACCCATAATTTCGCACATCAAAGTCCGGAAACTTATCAGACAGCCGCTGTCCCACCAACGCCAGGTCTACTTCTCCTCCAACCTCATTCAAGAGAGATAGAATCGCATTTTCCACATTTTCAATGCTGGTGACACTATCATCTCCACCTGAACCTGTCTGGGATGTGGATACATGACTGTTATCCTTGCCTGCATCATTGATCAGATTCAGATGGACAAATTTGTTGCAAGCCCTGGTCAGTGCAAGTGGCGTCTTGGATTCTCCCATACCAAGCACATACTTCTTCTCCTCCCTGAGCCGCATGGCCAGTCTGGTAAAGTCGCTGTCACTGGTTACCAGACAGAATCCGTCCACCTTATTCTGGTAAAGCAGATCCATAGCATCAATAACCATAGCCATATCCGTGCTGTTTTTGCCGGATGTGTAGGAAAACTGCTGAATCGGCGTCACCGAATACTCCAGCAGAATATTTTCCTTCCAGCCAGACTCTTTGGACCAGTTGCCGTAGATCCTCCGGCAGGAAGCAAATCCATATTTCTCCAGCTCGTCAAAAATCACCTGTACATATCTGGCGCTGACATTTTCCGCATCGATCAGCACCGCAAACTGCATCTTTTCTTCCCGTTCCATCACATTCTCCATCGCTTTATGCCTTCTGGGAGTCGGCCACTTCAATGGTCTCTCCTGCGATCCGCAGCAGATCCTCAATCTCTTCCAGAGACATATCCAGATAGAGGGACAGTTCATCCGGAGATACCTGTCTGCCCAGATCCTCGGTCAGCTCACTTATAGCATCTGCCATCTTGTTCAGCTTCTCTGTAATCTCGTCACCGGTGCTCTTCTCTCCCTCCTGCTCATCCAGAGCAGAACGGATCGCATGGCGGATCTCCTTTTCCAGATGTTCCTCAGAAGTCAGTCCTTCTTCCATAAGTCCCAATGTGTCCAGTCCGATCAGCAATCCGATATTTCCTTCCTGGATCAGGTCCTGGATCATCATTCCCCGATGAGCATAGTCTTCCGCGATCTCCAGCACCCAATTCATATAATGCTCAGCCAGTCGATGTTTTGCCTGCACATCACCATCTGCTGCCTTCGCAAACAGTCCAACTTTTTCTTCTTCCGCACACTGTCGAAAAGCCTTCCGATCCTTTTCATACTGCTTCAAAAATTCCTGTTCTTCCTGGGAATAAGGTGTATCCTCCACCTTGGGAAGTTCTGCTCCCTCCACATGAATATGCTTGGAAGCCAGATAAGCATACACCAGTTTCATCTGCTCTTCGCCAAGATCCATATCCTCCAGAAATTCCTTCACATCTGCTTTGGTAAGTTTCCTGTCTTTTGTCTCTGCACTGGCTGCCAGCGCCGCCAATGCTGTCTTAAATTTTGTCTGTTGATCCATTTTCTATCCTCTTTTCTACTTTTCTACGAATTTTGTTCCTTTTTCTGGTTTAATGATACAATAAACACGGTGGATAATACAAATACAAATCCAATCAGGTCAATCATCTGAAACTCTACTTTCAACCACAGCACAGAGATCACCGTTGCTGCCACAGGCTCTACACACGCAAGCATGCTCGCATTGGTTGCTCCTACCATCTGCACACCTGTCAGGTAGCAGTAAAATGCCAAGATCGTTCCCAGCAAAATGATGACTGCCAGTGCCAGAATGGTCTCCCCATCCACAACAGGATGGATCTTCCATGGCTGCCGCAGCGCTGTCAATGCCAGACCGCCGATAAACATACCCCATCCGATGGTCAGAAGTGTCGTATATTTTTTCATCAAATATGCAGGCTGCAACGTGTAAACAACCAGTGCTACCGCCGCCACCATTCCCCAGAACAATGCCTGTGGCAGAATTGCCAGTTCTGACGGATTTCCATGGGTTGCCAGAATAAATGTTCCGAACATAGAGCAGAACAATGCAACCACCTCATATATTTTCGGTCTTCTGCGGTTCCGAATACACAGATACACAAGGATCATGGCCGGTCCTGTGTACTGCAGCACCGTGGCTGTTCCTGCGTTGGAATACTGGATCGTTGTGAAATACCCGTATTGACAAAGCATCATGCCAATAAGCGCAAAGATCAGAATGTCCCGCCGCCCCCGCGCTTCTCTCCACATGGCAAATACATTTTCTCTGTCTTTGATGAATAACAGAAGCAGAATCAATGCTCCGGCTCCGGTCAGTCGGATCGGTACCAGCCAGTCCGATGTCACTTCTTTATATTGAAACAAAAACTGGCCACAGCTTCCGCACAATCCCCAGAATACAGCACCTGTCAAAGTCATAATAATCCCCAATGCCTGTCTGTTCTTTTCCGTATTCATCTCTTCTGCCTCCTGAATGGGTCTGTAACATAAATCTCTGCCCATCATACCTTATCTATGAAAAAAAATCCAGTCCCTGACTTCCTTTTATAATTTTCAGAATTTTTTTATGTTTTTCTAAAAACAATTATTTTTTCATTGACGTTTTCAGTATCTTATGCTAGCATAAGGTTAATTTAAGACATCGAATGACGAAACCGGGAGAGACACAAGAATGTGCGCCGAAGGGGATGAAGAACTCTCAGGCAAAAGGACCTGTTTCCGACGAATCTCTGGAAAGCAGCAACGAAGTTGCACCGAAGAAGCAACCGATTACAACAGTTCGGGTAATCTTTCAGGTTAAGATGACAGAGCGCAGAACAAATTTACGTTTGTTCTGCGCTTTTTTGTTATCAAAAATCTCTTCATCCATCATTTTGATGTCAGAAAAGGAGGAATGCACCTATGGAAAAAACAACACCGCTCTATGCCACCCATCAGGCACACGGAGGCAAGATCGTTCCCTTTGCAGGTTATCTTCTGCCAGTCCAGTACCAGACTGGTGTGATTGCTGAACATATGGCAGTCCGTGAAGCCTGCGGTCTCTTTGATGTATCCCATATGGGAGAAATTCTTTGTGAAGGTCCTGGCGCGCTGAAGCTGCTCAATCATCTGCTGACCAATGATTTCACTAACATGTATGACGGTCAGGCCAGATACAGTCTCATGTGCTATGAAGACGGAGGCTGTGTGGATGATCTGATCGTTTACAAAGTACGGGATGAACATTATTTCATTGTCGTAAATGCAGCCAACAAGGATAAGGATTTTGCATGGATGAAAGCACATGAGCAGGATGTAGAGGGAGCCGTTCTCACAGACATTTCCGATTCCGTTGCTCAGATTGCTGTGCAAGGGCCAAAAGCCCACGAGATATTGGCAAAGCTTCTGCCGGAAGAGGATTTTCCGGTGAAATACTATAGCGCCTGCTTCGACCGAACCATCGGCGGCATGCGCTGCGTAGTCTCCAAGACTGGTTACACCGGATCGGCCGGATATGAACTTTATCTTGCTGCAGAAGATGCCGCTTCCATGTGGGAACTTCTGCTGAAGACAGGCAAAGAAGAAGGGCTGATCTGCTGTGGACTGGGTGCCCGCGATACGCTCCGACTGGAAGCTGGTATGCCTCTGTATGGTCATGAGATGAACGAGACTGTCACCCCTCTGGAGACCGGACTTGGCTTCTGCGTAAAGTTTTCCAAAGAAGAATTTATCGGAAAAGAAGCTCTGGAAAAAAGTGAACCAGTCAAAACCCGCGTAGGACTGAAAGTCACCGGCCGGGGTATTGTCAGGGAACATATGCCAGTATTCTCCGGTGATACACAGGTCGGAATGACTACCTCTGGCACGCATGCTCCCTACCTTGGCTATCCGATCGCCATGGCTCTTGTAGACAAAGCATATGCTGAGATTGGAACAAAACTGACTGCCGATGTCCGCGGCCGCAAAGTAGAGATGGAAGTAGCCGCTCTTCCGTTCTATTCCAAAACCAAATAATCATTTTAATAAAATCATAGGAGGATCTATTATGAACTGTCCAGAAACATTACGTTATTCCAAATCACATGAATGGGTAAAAATGGAGGAAGGAATCGCTGTGATCGGTCTTACCGACTACGCACAGAGTGAGCTTGGTGATCTGGTATTTGTCAATCTGCCGGAGGTAGATGATACTGTTACCGCTGGAGAAGCACTGGGCGATGTTGAATCTGTCAAAGCTGTATCCGATATTTTCTGCCCGGTATCCGGAACGGTCTGCGAAGTCAATGAAGAACTTCTGGATCATCCGGAGCTGATCAACGAAGCTCCATATGATGCATGGCTCATTAAAGTAAAAGAAATCACCGATGAAGAAGAGCTTCTCGATGCTGCTGCATATGAAGCTCACTGTCAGGCAGAAAGCGAAGGCTAATCTGCCAGAATCTATCTACAGGAGGTAACTGACATGGGTTCTTACATACCAAGTACCAGAGAAGAACGTCTCTCGATGCTGGAATCCATCGGCATACATTCTTTTGATGAACTGTATGCCGATATTCCAGAAAAGCTTCGCTTCAAAGACGGTCTCTCTTTGCCATCCGGACTTTCCGAACTGGAAGTATCCCGGAAGATGGAAGAGATTGCTGAAAAAAATACACAATTTACTCATATTTTCAGAGGGGCCGGATCCTATCATCACTATATTCCGGCCATTGTAAAACAAGTCACTTCAAAAGAAGAATTTATTACTGCATACACTCCCTATCAGGCAGAGATCAGCCAGGGACTGCTGCAGTCGATCTTCGAATATCAGACTATGATCTGTGAACTGACCGGCATGGATGTATCCAATGCCTCTGTCTATGACGGTGCAACTGCTGCTGCGGAGGCTGCTGCCATGTGCCGTGACCGGAAACGGGGAACCATCTGTGTCAGTGCTTCCGTGGACCCGAAGATCCTCTCTGTGATCCGCACCTACTGCTTTGGTTCCGGTGCACCTCTTGTGGTCCTTCCGGAAAAAGAAGGTCTCACAGATCTGGAAAGCTGGAATTCTATGGATACCTCTTCCATTGCCTGCCTGATTATTCAGACTCCGAACTATTACGGACTTGTGGAAGACGGAGCTGCTATCACAGATGCGGTACACGCTTCCGGTGCCAAACTGATCGCAAGCTGCAATCCCATCGCACTTGGTCTTCTGGAAACTCCAGGAGAATTCGGAGCTGATATCGCAGTTGGAGAAGGTCAGCCGCTGGGACTTCCTATGGGATTCGGTGGACCTTATCTTGGCTTTATGGCTTCCACCAAAGACATGATGAGAAAGCTTCCGGGCAGAATCGTGGGGCAGACTACTGATGTGGACGGCAAACGTGCCTATGTCCTGACTCTTCAGGCCAGAGAGCAGCATATCCGTCGTGAAAAAGCAAGCTCCAATATCTGTTCCAACGAAGCACTCTGTGCCATGACTGCAGCAGTCTATCTATCCGCTATGGGAAGTGCCGGACTTGAAAAAGTGGCTTCTTCCTGTATGGCAAATGCCCGCTATCTGCTGGAAGGACTGACTGCCCTTGGATTTACCAGAAAATATACAGGCGAGTTCTTCCATGAATTTGTGACGATCTGCCCCTGTGATGCAGCTGTCCTCTCCGAAAAGCTGGCTGCTCACGGATATTTATCAGGCCTTGTGACCGGGCAGAAAGAGATGCTCTGGTGCACCACGGAGATGAATACACGATCTGAAATAGATGGTCTTCTTGCTGTGATAAAGGAGGTGCTCGCATGAAACTGATATTTGAAATGGGGGCACCCGGACGAGGCTGCGACCTGATCCCTCCCTGTACAACCCCTGAGATAACTCCAAAAGTACCGCTGCGTAAAAAAGCGCTGCATCTTCCAGAGGTATCTGAGACAGAGCTTAGCCGCCACTATACCGATCTGGCAAAACAGACTCATGGCGTCAATGATGGATTTTATCCCTTAGGCTCCTGTACCATGAAATACAATCCAAAGATCAATGATGCTGCTTCTCTTCTCCCTGGATTTACCAATATCCATCCTCTGCAGGATGAAAAAAATGTTCAGGGATGCCTGGAAGTTCTTTCTTCTATTGAAGAGGCATTATGCGAGATTACCGGAATGCAGGCATGTACCCTGCAGCCAGCAGCTGGTGCTCATGGTGAGTTTACCGGTCTTCTTCTGATCAAGGCATGGCATACCAGCCGCGGTGACAGTAAACGAACCAAGATCATCGTCCCGGATTCTGCACATGGTACTAACCCGGCAAGTGCAGCCATGGCAGGCTTTGATGTGATCAATATCGCTTCTGATGAGCATGGCTGTGTAGATCTGGAAGCTTTAAAAGCTGCTGTTGGTGATGATACTGCCGGACTGATGCTCACCAACCCCAACACCGTGGGATTGTTTGACCCAAATATTGCAGAGATTACACAGATTGTCCATGAAGCCGGCGGCTTATGCTATTACGACGGTGCCAATTTGAATGCTGTTATGGGTGTGGCACGTCCTGGCGATATGGGCTTTGATGTGATGCATCTGAATCTGCATAAGACATTTTCCACTCCGCATGGCGGCGGTGGCCCAGGAAGTGGACCGGTTGCCTGCAAGGATTTTCTGGCACAGTTTCTGCCAGGCCTTCGCATCGGCAAACAGACAGATGGCACTTTCACTGAAGAGACTGCTGCTCACACCATCGGAAATGTCCGCAGCTTTTCTTCCAATTTCCTTGTTGTTGTCCGTGCCTTCTGCTATATTCTGACACTTGGCAGAGAAGGTATCCCGGAAGCATCCACAACCGCTGTGCTGAATGCCAACTACATGATGCACAAGCTCTCCGGCCACTACAAGATGGCATATGACCACACCTGCATGCATGAATTTGTCATGACACTGGAACAGGAAAAGCATGCGCGCAATGTCTCTGCTCTTGATATTGCAAAAGCATTGCTGGATCATGGCATCCATCCGCCTACCATGTATTTCCCGCTGATTGTCCATGAAGCGTTAATGATCGAACCTACTGAGACTGAGAGCCGGGAGACTCTGGACGAGGCTGTACAGATTTTCCTTGATGTTCTGGCTGAGGCTGAAGCACATCCGGAAAAAATGCATGAGTATCCATTGGAAACACCTGTCCGCAGACTGGATGAAGTGGGTGCTGCGCGAAAACCTGTCGTGCGTTATCTGTACGACGAAGAATAACACCCGCAGGAGGAATCTACTATGATACATACACTGACTACCTATGAAAGTACCACCACCGATCCCTATGAAAATCTTGCCGTGGAAGAATATCTTACCTTCCATGTAAAACCGGGAGAATGCATCTTGTATTTATGGCAGAATACACACACCGTTGTGATCGGGCGGAATCAGAATTGCTGGAAAGAGTGTCGTGTATCAGAACTGGAAGCAGACGGCGGCCATCTGGTCCGCCGCCTCTCCGGCGGTGGAGCTGTCTACCATGACCAGGGCAATCTGAATTTTACCTTCTGTATGAGAAAAGAGGATGTAAATGTAAGCCGCCAGCTTCAGGTGATCATAGAAGCTGTGGGTTCTTTTGGACTGACCGCAGAGAAGACCGGACGAAACGATGTAGCGATCAACGGGCAGAAATTTTCCGGAAATGCGTTCTTTGACTCTGACGGATACTATTATCATCATGGAACACTGCTCCTCCATGTGGATACTGCGTCCATGTCCCGGTTTTTGAATCCCTCCAAAGCGAAATTACAATCCAAAGGTGTGGATTCCGTCCGTTCCAGAGTGGTAAATCTGTCTTCTCTTTGTCCTGACATTACAGTAGATACCATGAAACATGCTATGTTTGCCGCATTTTCCAAAGTATATGGATTGCCTGCAACGCCTCTGTGTACGGAACATCTGAATCTTGATACGATTCAGAAAGGCAGAGAACGATTTGCATCTGATCATTGGAAATATGGACAGAAGATACCATTTACCAATCGACTGGAACAGCGGTTTTCATGGGGTGAAGTCAATCTTGATCTTCATGTAAATGAAGGACAGATCACCGAAGCTCTGCTTTCTTCCGATTCAATGGAAGCAGACTGGTTTTCTGATATTGGTACAGAATTCCAGGGTCTCCCCTATCGTACCGATATTCTCTGCAAAGCATTGGACCGCTCACTGGAACAGCATCTGGTCCCGGCGGATATCCGTGCTGATCTGTGCCAGATGGTACAGGAACAAATCTAACGAAAAGGAGAACACTCATCCATGGCAGAACTGACAACAACTATCTATGACCTGACTGTTATCGGTGCTGGTCCCGGCGGATATGAAGCAGCTCTGGAAGCGGCAAAGCTTGGACTTCGCACCGCTTTGATTGAAAAGGATTCTCTGGGAGGAACCTGCCTGAACCGGGGATGCATCCCCACCAAAACATTACTCCATTCTGCCAAGCTCTATGAAGAAGTCCGCGATGCTGCACAGTTTGGCATCTCTATAGACCATGTACAAGCTGATCTGAGCGGCATTCAAGAGCATAAACAGGCAACTATCACGACTCTGCAAAAGGGAATCGCTGCTCTTCTGAAAGCGGCAAAAGTTACGATTTATCAGGGACTTGGAACCGTTATTGATACAGGTGTTTCCCATGCCGAGGCAATCAAAGAAGTACAGATCACTTCTGACGACGCGGATCCTGACACCATCAAGACCAGACAGATCCTGCTGGCATCCGGCAGTGTTCCCTCTATCCCACCGATTCCCGGACATGATCTTCCAGGCATTATGACCAGTGATGAACTGCTCTCCTGGGATAAGGAACCATTTTCTTCTCTGCTGATCATCGGCGGAGGTGTGATTGGTGTGGAATTTGCCGGAATCTGGCAGACACTGGGAACAAAAGTCACGATTCTGGAAGCCCTTCCTTCCCTGATCGCAAACATGGATAAAGAGCTGGGACAGAGCCTGAAGCTCTCCCTGAAGAAAAAAGGTGCCGATATCCACACAGGTGCCAAAGTACAGTCTCTGGAATCCACCGAAGATGGCATCTTATGCACCTACACGGAAAAAGATACAGTCTGCACCTGCACAGCTCAGGCTGTTCTGATCGCTACCGGTCGAAAACCTTATACAGCCGGTCTATTTGCTGATGGCCTTGCTCCTTCCATGGAACGAGGACGGATCCTGACTGATGAACATTTTCAGACCAGCATTTCCGGCATCTATGCCATCGGCGATGTAAACGGAAAGCTGCAGCTGGCACATGCTGCTACTGCTCAGGGACTCCATGCGGTCCATCACATCGCTGCCAAATCCACATCCGATACAGATAGTTGTTCTGTCTCCCGGTCAGTTGATCCGATTCTTGATCTCGTTCCATCCTGCATCTATGCTACTCCTGAGATCGCATCTGTAGGACTGACACTGGATCAGGCAAAAGAACAGGGACTTGCTGCTAAAAGCCATAAGATCTTAAGCTCTGCCAACGGAAAATCTGTATTATCCCTTCAGGAACGCGGATTCATGAAGGTAATCTATCTGGAAGAAACCCATGTGATCATCGGTGCCCAGCTTCTATGCGCCCGGGCTACAGATATGATCAGCGAATTTGCCGTTGCCATTGCTCAAAAACTCACTCTGGAAGAAATGGCTTCTGTGATCCGCCCTCATCCTTCCTTCAGTGAAATGATCACTCAAGTCACAACTTTGTAGGCAGTTTCATAGTTTATAAAAAAGCCTGGAAAGGTTTGTGCATTCTATGGCAACAAAAATTGTAATCGATGCCGGACATAATGGACTCAGTGATCCCGGTGCTGTCTATAATGGCCGCCGTGAAAGTGATGATACGCTCCGTCTTGCCATGGCAGTGGGCGAAATTCTCTCCCGCAGCGGATATGATGTGGACTATACCAGAACCGGAAATATCAATCAATCGGTGATTCAGAAAGCCCAGCTTGCCAACGATACAGATGCGGATCTCTTTATCTCCATTCATCGGAATATGAGTGAGGTTCCAGGCAGCTACCATGGTGTCCAGTCTCTGGTCTACGACTTAAGCGGGCCAAAACTCACCATGGCAGAGGCCATCAATAAGAATCTGGAAGGCGTAGGCTTCCGGAATATTAACGTGGAGGCACGGCCGAATCTGGCAGTACTTCGCCGGACAAAGATGCCTGCGATCCTTGTAGAAGTGGGATTTATCGACAATGCTGAAGACAATAAGCTCTTTGACACCCGCCTCGACGAGATCGCCCAGGCTATCGCCGATGGCATCATGGATACGCTGACTTCCATTGAGAATGAAGCTTCTGACGGTCAGCCTGCTGCGGAAAAACCAGTTGACCGTCCTCTCTACCGGGTACAAGTGGGCGCTTTTTATAACCTGCAGAATGCCATCGATCTGGAGCAGGAGCTGAAGCGGATGGGCTATAATACCTGGATCGTAACTGCATAAATAAATTTATGCTATACCCAAAAATTAAGGGGCTGTAAAATAAGTCCCTAATATAAGAAACGCCAATTCCGGCAAATGTCGGTTTTGGCGTTTCTTTGTATTA
>NZ_JBBMFC010000028.1:0-32684 GCF_040096225.1 Hominiventricola aquisgranensis
TAATACAAAGAAACGCCAAAACCGACATTTGCCGGAATTGGCGTTTCTTATATTAGGGACTTATTTTACAGCCCCTTCTTTACTTAGAAATTTTGATTCTATTTCAGCAGATTCATCAGATCCTCTTTGGACTGAAGTCCAATGGCCTTTTCAGCCAGTTCTCCATTTTTGAAAACCAGAAAAGTCGGAATGCTGGCGATGCGATAACGCTGGGCCAGTTCAATATCGGTGTCTACATTGACTTTTCCAACTTTTACTTTTCCTGTGGTCTCGGCTGCGATTTCATCAATGATCGGAGCTGCCATGCGACAAGGACCGCACCAGTCCGCCCAGAAATCCAGAAGTACGGGAATCTGTGACTGCAGTACTTCCTGTTCAAAATTAGTTGTTGTAATTTTTACGGTACTCATATAAAAATCCTCCTATTCCGGTTAAATTCCTGTTACGTTCCTATTATAACCGATTTGTCCAGAATATGGAACCTATATATTGTGAAAAAATTACCAATCTCATCCGGGCTGACAAATGGCATATTACACAAAAATATAAGTTGTGTATTTATGAAAATTACCGAAATTTTCAGATTCAAGAAAAAGAAATTACTAATTTATGAAATAATTGGTATAATAAACCTATATTGGCGGATTTGGCGGCACCGCATGAATAGCACAAAAACTGGTTTATTGTCGAAAGGAGGAACGAAGAAATGTTTGAGAAAGGAGAATACATTGTTTACGGACACAACGGAATCTGTGAGGTCGAGGATATCACACATCTGAACCTTTCAGGGGTGGATAAAGGAAAATTATATTATGTGCTGGCGCCGTTGAATAAGAAAGAAAGCCGTATCTATTACCCTGTGGACAGAGAAAAAGATGGACGCGCAAGGCGCACGATCACCAGAGCAGAAGCAGAACAGTTGTTAAATGAAATTCCGAGGATTGCATTGATCGAAGTGGTTAACGACAAGATGCGAGAAGATATTTATAAGCAGACACTTTATTCCGGGGACTGCCGCAACTGGGTTGCATTGATTAAAACACTGTTTCTGCGCAGACAGGATAGACTGCGTCAGGGAAAGAGAATTGCTTCTGTGGATGAACGATATATGAAGATGGCAGAAGAGGCTCTGTACAGTGAGATGGCATTTGCACTGGGTAAGTCTAAGGAAGAAATGGAACATTTTATTATCGATTATATCGAAAACAGGCAGGAAATGGTCTGCGGCTAGACAGATATGACTGCAAAAGAAAAGCGTTCTTCCCACTCCCGATAAATACGGGAACGGGAAGAGCGCTTTTTATTTACGCGAGCAACGAGCCAAAGTCCGTGCTTGCACGAGACCTTGGCGACTGCCGCGATAACTTGAGAAACTCGCGAAGCGTGTTTCTCATAGTTTTTGCTTACATTTCCTGAAGAGCAGAGACCAGTTCTTTGAATTTCTGGGCGTTGGATGCTTTCAGAAGGATAGCATCCTGCTCTTTGAGAATCTGTGGAGCAGCTACCAGAAAATCGGCCTTGGTTTCATAATGAATGCATTCTGTCTGTGGGGCAGCCTGTTTTGCTGCTTCATGGATCGCACGGCTCTTGACTCCGATGGTTACCAGAAGATCAATGTGAAGATCCGCCATATGAGTACCAACGGAAGCATGAAGTGCTTCGGAATTGGTGCCAAGCTCGCCCATATCACCCAGAACAGCGACTTTTCGTGTCAGAGCATAATTAAGTGTATCAAGAGCACCTTTCATGGAATCAGGGCCTGCATTGTAGCAGTCATCCAGCAATGTATAGTGTGAAGCGTGAATCACATGTCCGCGGCCTGCAATGGCTTTTAATGCTTCGATTCCATGGGAAATCTCTTCCAGGGTCAGTCCCAGTGCCAGTCCTACGCTGGTTCCGGCACATGCGTTGTAGACCATATGATTGCCGGGAAGTGGAATCACCGGAGTGATGTCGCCGGATGGGGTATGGATGCAGCATCTTACACCATCCAGACCCAGATTTTCAATCTGATCGGCCCAGATCTGATTGTCCGAATGAAGGCCAAAGGTTACAGCCCGGTCTTTTAAGGCGATCAGCTTGTCATCATCACCATTGATAAAGATCTTTACATCTGGGGCAGCAAAGTCAAGAAGCTCGGATTTTGCTTTGAAAACACCGTCTCTGGTTCCTAAGAATTCCAGATGGACATCACGGATGTTAGTAAAGACGCAGTAATCCGGACGGGCAATCTTGCTCAGACGATGCATTTCACCGAAATGGTTCATGCCAAGCTCAAGTACAGCCACTTCGTGACTGGTGTCGATTTGAAATACGGTCAGCGGAAGACCGATTTCATTATTCAGATTTCCAGGAGTCTTCAGAACTGAATATTTCTGGCTCAAGATTGAAGAAATCATCTCTTTGGTACTGGTCTTTCCTACACTTCCGGTGATGGCAACGACCGGGAGCGTCAGTGTTTTCCGATAGGCCTCAGCTGCATCTTTTAATGCCTGCAGAGTATTTTCTACCAGAAGATAAGGGCCGGAAGGATTTTCCAGCTTCTGCTCACTCAGTGCACAGATGGCTCCTTTTTCAAAGGCAGATGGAATAAAGGTATGCCCATCTACCCGCTCACCTGCAACAGCTGCGAAGAGATATCCTTCTTCAATCTGGCGGTTGTCGATCACAACACCGTGGATCTCCTGCTCAAGAACCTCTTCAGGTCCAAAATACTGTGCCTGGCAGGCTTTGGCAAATTGTCTTACTGTAAAATGTCTCATGTTCTTCACCTACTTGTATTTTTTAAGAGAAACTGCGAGGATCCATTCACAAAGGTCATCAAAGGAAAGGCCAAGAGCCTGTGCTTCCTGAGGCATCAGACTGGTAGGGGTCATGCCGGGAAGCGTGTTGACTTCCAGTGCATAGTCTTCCATGGTGACGGTATCAAGCATAAAATCCACCCGGGCATAGCTCTGGATGGAGACGGCAGCGCAGGCTTCTTCTGCATGCTGCTGCATCCGTTTGGTGACTTCTGAAGGAAGATCTGCTGGACAGGTCTCAATGGTACTGCCTGCCTGATATTTATTTTTATAATCATAAAATCCGGTCAGAGGTGCGATCTCGATAACAGGAAGTGCTTTTCCTTCCACTACAGCGATGGAAAATTCCCTGCCTATAATGCATTTTTCAATAATGACATGATCTTCATAGGTAAAGGCCTCTTTCAGTGCAACATGAAGTTCATCTTCGTTTTCCACGCGGTAAACGCCCACAGAAGAACCACCACAGCAGGTCTTGACCATGCACGGATACGTAAAGTCTTCCGGCAGTATCAGCTCTTCTTCACTGCGGACCGTGATGCCTGCAGGTGTAGGGACATGGTAGCACCGGAACATTTCTTTGGTAATGCTCTTATCCATGCAGAGAGCACTGCTGGCATGCCCGGTTCCGGTATAGCGGATGCCATACAGATCGAACAGTGCCTGGATCCGGCCGTCCTCGCCGCCTTCTCCATGAAGGCCGAGGAATACAATATCGCAGAGACTGCAAAGCTCCAGTACATTTGGACCTAAGATGCTGCGGTATCCGGGACGTCTGGCCTTGACTTCGCTCAGGTCGGGGGCTTTTTCCGAAACACCGCGGATGGAGGCCGCCCAGTCTATCTCGGAATCAAACAGTTCTTCAAGATGTCCATGGACACCGGGCAGTCCGAGAAACAGATCAACCAGGATGACCTGATGCCCTTTTCGCTTCAGCGCTTTGTAGATCTCACTACCACTGCTCAAGGACACATCACGCTCTGTGCTGATGCCGCCTGCTAGTACTACAATTTTCATAAAAAACTCCTCATTACTTAGATTTTAGATCTGGTGACTGTCCAGCATCTCCTGAATCTTCTGCTGGGTATAGGCACCGATAAATTTCTGTTCTTCTTTGGAAAGCTCCTTCGGATATATGGGGGCACCGTATTCTACCACCACATGTGCTGGTTTCATCTTTGGAAAATGAGCTTCCCAGATCTGTGCAGAGTTGGAAATGGCGATAGGGATGATCGGACAGCCGGTCTTGGTTGCCATTTTCATACTTCCTTCTTTGAATGGAAGCATCTTGCCATCTTTGCTTCTGGTTCCTTCCGGGAAAATACAGATGGAGATTCCCTTTTTGATATAGTCTATGCCAGTCAGGATCATCTGCATACCGGCACGCATGTCACTGCGGTCCAGAAACAGACAGTACAGCCGTTTCATCCAGTCGCGGAGCAGCGGATATTTGAGCATCTCTGCCTTTGCTACATAGCCGGTCAGATCCGGGCACTGAGAATAGGTCAGCAGAATATCAAAATAACTGCTGTGGTTGCCTACATAGAGAACAGCCTGGTCCTTTGGGACATTTTCATGACCAATATAATCGATCTTCGCACCTGTTACCCACAAAATAAATTTGAAAATACCCTGAACCATGCGAAGGGAGCTGATGTCTCTGGCACGGGGATTTATTTTCCCGATGAGCCATTCGATCAGCAGGATCGGGATACCTACGATCAGGTAGAGCAGGACGATCAGCACTACCAGTATAAAACGTATCATAAAATAACTCCTTTATTCAAATAAGTGATTTACCCCCAGCGGCCAAACAACTCAGTCATCTGTTTCAGACCTTTTGCCATTCCTTCATCCAGAAGACCGGAACGATAACGGAATTCCCAGTTGCCGGTTGCTGTGCCAGGGGTATTCATGCGATGCTCACTGCCAAGCTTCAACAGGTCCTGCACAGGGAAAATAGCATATTTTGCAATGGTTCCCAGACAGGTGCGGATAAAATCCCAGCTCACACTGGAAGCATCCGTGTTCATATAACGGCGCACTTTGTCCTTGTTCTGCTCATTGGTATGCTCATACCAGCCGCAGGTAGTGTCGTTGTCGTGAGTTCCGGTGTAACAGATACAGTTACGGGTGCTCAGCTGATGCGGCAGGAAGGTACTCTCGCCGGTTCCATCAAACCCGAACTGCAGGATCTTCATACCTGGAAAACCAAGAGTGTTGCGGAGCTTTTCCACTTCTGGTGTAATGATACCCAGATCTTCTGCGAAGATCGGAAGCTCTTCACCCAGTGCTTTCTGGATCGCTTCAAACAGTGCCTCACCCGGACCTTTTTTCCATTTGCCATTCATGGCGGTCTTCTCACCGGCCGGAACTGCCCAGTATGCCTCGAATCCACGGAAATGGTCAATACGGATATAATCGACCTGATCCAGCTGGTTGCGTACACGCTCGATCCACCAGCGATAACCATCATCTTTCATGGCATCCCAGTCATAGAGCGGGTTGCCCCAGAGCTGTCCGGTAGCACTGAAATAATCTGGCGGAACTCCGGCAACTTCCAGAGGATATCCTTTGGAATCCAGTTTAAACAATTCTTTGTTTGCCCATACATCTGCACTGTCAGGTGCGGTAAAGATAGGAATATCACCGATGATGGCGATTCCTTTCTTGTTTGCATAATCTTTCAGCTCATACCACTGGCTGAAAAATGCAAACTGAATGAAACGATAATAATCAATTTCGGAAGCCAGCAGCTTCATCCAAGACGCCCGTTCCTTCGGAGTCGGATCTAAGAGACTGTCCTCCCACTCGTACCAGGGCAGACCATTGTGATAATCTTTGCCTGCCATATAGAGACAATAGTCATCCAGCCAGTATTGATTGTTTGACTGAAAAGAATCATATTCCTCCAGAAGATTCTTGTCTGCAGTGTGACGGAAATGCTCATAGGCTTTTTTGAACAGGGAAGTCTTATATGTAGTTACTTTGTCATAGTCTACCCGATCAGCATTGAACTCCGGAATGGGATGAACATCTGCCTCTGTGAGCAGCTTTTTCTCGATCAGCAGCTCCGGGCTGATCAGAAGTGTCTGTCCTGCAAAGACAGAATAGCTCTGGTAGGGAGAATTGCCGTTGCCAGACGGTCCAAGCGGAAGCACCTGCCACAGATGCTGTCCGGCCATAGCAAGAAAATCAATAAATTCATGTGCCCCCCGACCCATATCACCGATACCGTATGGAGACGGGAAAGAGGTGGGATGTACAAGAACACCGCTATAACGGTGGTTAGTCTTATCTTCTGCTGCAACTTTAAAATGCATAATAATTTCCTCGTCTTTCACGTTGTTACGATTTTCTTCTTATTATACGTTACCGCCCGGAGGAATACAAGGAATAACCATGGTCTGAAATGCTTTTTTTCTTCATATAGATAGAATAAATGGCGAGGAGAAATGCAGGATATGAGAAAATGGTGTTGTCTGTTGATACTTACATTTCTGCTGTCTGGCTGTGGAATGCAGACACAGGAAAGTGAGAGGCTGAAAGATCTGGATTTTACTGTGATGGATCTGGAAAAAGTGCCAGAAGAACTGAGGGATGTGCTGGAGGAAAAAAAGAGTATGCCGTTCAAGGTAACTTATGAAGATGACGGGTATCTCTATATCTGTGTAGGTTACGGAGAGCAGGACACCAGCGGATACAGTATTGCGGTAGAGGATCTGTATCTGACGGACAATGCAATCTGTGTGGATACGGAACTGCTGGGGCCTGGAAAAGGAGAGACGACCACTGCGGCGGTAACGTGTCCTTATATTGTGTTGAAGCTGGAATATCTGGATAAATCGGTCGTGTTTGAATAAAGGAGTGAAATCATGGAACTGGAACGGAAATATGTGACATTAAGCAAGCAGAAGGGTCATGCCGTCAGTCAGGTGACGCTGGAGGAGGATCTGAATGTGCCGGATCAGAAGCCTGACATTTTCCGGATCGTTCACCGACAGGGAGAATTCTGCCCGGACGAGATCAAAGGTGAGGCCGGGAAGGTGAAAGTCAGAGGCATCTTTCATTATCGAATCCTGTACATCGGAGAAGGTGCCGGACATATGCCGGAGCTATTAGAAGGCAGTATTCCAGTGGACGAGGTCGTGTTTTTAAATGATCTGGAGGAAGGAGATCAGGTGGATTTCCGTTGGAGTCAGGAAGACCTCCATGCATCGGCGATTCATTCCCGTAAGGCAAATATGAAGACGATTCTGACTTTGTCTGTGGAAGCCATGAAGGAACAGCCTGTACCGCTGGTGGAGATACCGGAAGCAGAAGAAGATCTGTATGTACGAACCTGTCCGCAGAAATTGCAGCAGGAAGTCATACATAAAAAGGATACCATTCGGATCCGTGAGGACCTGAATCTTCCGCCGGGGAGGCCGAATATCCATCGGATCCTTTGGAAAGAGGTCCGGGTACAGGGCACAGAAGTGAGGCCGGAGGAAGGAAAGTTTATTGTAAAGGGGGAACTGCTGGTCTTCTTTCTATACGAAAGTGAGGACGAGGAAAAACGACTGCAGTGGATAGAACAGGGGATTCCCTTCCGAAATGAAGTCGCCTGTGAGGAATGCCGGGCTGATCTGACAGGAAAAACGGAGATTACATTGTCGAAGGCCGAATTGGAACTTCAGTCAGATTTTGACGGGGAACCAAGGAATGTACGTGTGGATGTGGTGTTGGATCTGTGCATGCGGTATTTTGAAGATCTGACCTGCGAAGTGCTGGCGGATGCATACAGTCTGTCCCGTGAGATCCTCCCGGTGATACAGGCTTGTGCGTGGACGTCAGTAGTGCAGATCGCAGATTCAAGAACAAGATTATCAGGACGGATCAGGCTTTCGGAAAATGATGCTCCGATCCTCCAGGTTCTGACAAGTGGTATGCAGATTCATGAGGAATATGCGGAAAAAACTGAAAAAGGATTGTTGATCCAGGGAAATGTGGAAGTCTGGGTGCTCTGTGCCACAGAGGATGATGCACAGCCTGTGACTTGTGTGCAACAGACATTTCCATTTGAGCATACCGTAGAGATACAGAATGGGGAGCAGGCGGCAGACTGGCAGATCTTCTTATGTCAGGATCAGCTGCTCGTAGCCATGCTGGATTCCAGAGAGCTGGAGATGAAGGCAGTGCTGCAGGTGCAGGTCATGTTCACCAGAACGGAGACGCTGCAGGTGGTGGAGCATCTGGAGGAACAGCCCCTTGATATGGAACGGGTGCGAGGCCTTCCCGGAATGGTGATCCATGTGGTGCAGCCGGAGGAAACGCTGTGGGATATTGCGAAAAATCATGGCTGCGCCTGTGAATCAGTGAGGAAACTCAATGAGCTGAAGGATGATAACCTGAAAGCAGGAAGCAAGCTTTTGCTGGTCAAAGAGATCACTGGAAAACAGAACTGAAAGAACTGTGAAAAATGATTGTATCCAGCTCCTGAATCTATTAGAATAGAAGCAGAGCATATTCTGAAAGAAACAGGGAGAAAACAATATGGATAAGATACAGTTAAAAGCGCTGGCAAAGATCAATCTTGGGCTGGATGTGCTGCGCAGAAGAGAGGATGGCTATCATGAAGTGAAGATGATCATGCAGACCATCGGGCTTCATGATGATCTGGAGATCCGTAAAACGAAGACGCCGGGGATTCAGGTAAAAACCAATCTTTATTATCTGCCCACCAATGAGAATAATCTGGTCTACAAAGCGGCAAAGCTTCTGATGGATGAGTTTCAGATTCAGGATGGAGTGTCCATTCAACTGAAGAAACGTATTCCTGTAGCGGCTGGTATGGCAGGTGGCAGCTCTGACGGCGCAGCAGTGCTGTGGGGAATCAATCAAATGTATGGCCTGGGGCTTTCCATGCAGGCGCTGATGGAGCGTGGCGTCAGGCTGGGAGCCGATGTGCCTTACTGTATTCAGAGAGGAACAGCACTGGCAGAAGGGATTGGGGAAAAACTGAGTGTGCTGCCGCCCATGCCAAAATGCACGATCCTTATTGCGAAGCCAGGCATCAGCGTGTCCACAAAATTTGTGTATGAGAATCTGCATGCCAATGATCTGAAGCCGGAGCAGCATCCGGATGTGGACAGCATGATCGAGGCTATGCGCCAGAAGGATCTGGGGCTCTTATGTTCCCGTATGGGAAATGTGCTGGAGACCGTTACGATTCCGGCTTATCCGGTGATCAATGAGATCAAGAGGACGATGATGGACAACGGAGCTATTGGATCTATGATGAGCGGGAGCGGTCCGACGGTCTTTGGAATCTTTGATTCTCCGGCGGCTGCAAAACAGGCCGTGAAAGCAGTGCGTGCGGCGAAGCTGGCAAAACAGATCTGCCTGACTACACCGTATAATGTGAAGAGATAGGCGTATAAAATGAATAAGAGAGGGATATGATAGTTTCATGCAGAAAGGATGAGCATAAGCTCATCCTTTTTTATGCGGGAAACGTGAGTATGAGGAAAGGATGTTATGCATGGGCGAGATATCTCCGCAGCTGGCGGACAATGAAGCATGGGTAGATCAGACCTTTGAAAAATGTGATGATATTCTACATCGACAGGTCTATCTGGGTCAGGGCAGGCAGGAAGGATTGCTGGTCTATGTGGAGGTGGCGGTCAGCAATCTGATGCTGGAGGAGCATGTGATCGGGCTGTCGGATGTACAGCCGCTGAAATCCTATGCAGAAGGAAAGGCTGCTCTTCTGGCGGGAAATGGGTTGTTATTTTTAGATGGAGATACGAACTGTTATAAGATTTCCAGCAAAGGATATCCAGGACTTGGAGTAAAGAAAGCGGAAAATGAAAAGGTGATCCGTGGTTCGCAGGAAGCTTTTACGGAAAGTGAGAAGATCAATGTGGCACTGATCCGAAAGCGGCTTCGGGACTCCCGGATGAAAGTGGAAGAACAGACAGTGGGCGTGCGATCGCATACTATGACAGCACTGGTTTATATGGAAGATCTGATCTATCAGGGGCTGTTGACTACTATGAAGCAGCAGTTGCAGCGGTATGAAATTGATGGGATCCTGGACAGCGGTATGCTTGAGCAGCTCTCAGAGAAACACTGGTTATCACCGTTTCCGCAATTTCAGACCACAGAACGACCGGATCGGGCAGCTGCAGCGGTTCTTGAGGGTCGAATCGTGCTGGTGACAGATCATTCCCCTCAGGTGTTGATTTTACCCGCGGATTACAACAGCTTTTTTCAGACCAGTGATGACTGGTATAATCGGTTTCAGGTGGCATCCTACGCGCGAACCCTTCGATTCTTTGCAGCAATCCTGTCTATGATATTTCCGGCAGTCTATGTGGCAGTGGCTACCTGGCATACCAGTCTTCTTCCTACGAAACTCGTGCTTTCCATGGCAGAGGCAAGGCAGGGAGTGCCGTTCCCTGCCTTGGGAGAAATTCTGCTGATGGAGATTTCCTTTGAACTTTTGAAGGAGGCAGGAATACGGCTGCCGGGACCTATGGGGAATACCATTGGTATTGTGGGAGGATTGATCATCGGACAGGCTGCAGTGGATGCCAGTCTGGTGAGCCCCATTGTGGTGATCGTGGTGGCATTTACTGCTCTTTGTTCATTTGCCATTCCCAATGAAGAATTTGCTTCTGCGTTTCGGATATTAAAGTATGGATGTATTTTTATGGGAGCATGGCTTGGACTGTACGGTGTGGCATTGTCGGGGCTATGGGTGTTGATCCATCTGTCTCATCTGAATAGCTTTGGAATTCCGTATCTGATGCCTTATGTGGCAGCGGATGTGAACGGATATGAGGACAAGAAGGATTCTTTGTTCCGTTTTCCGCTGAAATATTGTGTGCGACGTCCCATCTTTGCCAGACGGGGAGAACGGATCAAGCTGAGAAAGAGGGACTGATATGTTTTCAGAAAATGAGAAGATCTCTGTGCGGCAATTAAAGCGGAATCAATGGTTGCTGCTCTTGAATATGGGAATTTTGCTGGTGCCCCTTTATGAAAATGAAGGATCTGTGACCGCTGGATCTCTGGCAATTTTGTTATTGACAGTCTTTGTACTGTGGAGTATATGGGTGGAAGCTCCGGCGGAGAACTCCTGGCTTCGATTACCTGGGCGAATCTATTTCTGGATCGTGGGAACGATGATCGCCCGCATGACTGGGATTCTCATTCAGCACTTTTTGCTGACAGAGACTCACCTGGCGGTGATTCTTGGATGGTTTTATCTGTTCTTGTTTTACAATCTCTATAAAGGACTGGAATGCAGAATGCGAGTCAGCGAGATTCTGTTTCCCTTTTGCGTGGCATTTCTGGTATTGCTGCCTTTTCTATTGCTGGGAGCTGTAAAAGTGGAGTGGCTGCAGGAGATGCAATGGTCATGGAGCGGGCAGCAGCTGACAGACGGATATAGACTGTTCTGTTGGCTGGCTGTGGTGCAGGGGGTATGGTATCTGAAACCATCGGTAAATGCGCGGACCTCTGCAACATGGACAAGAACAGGTGTGATCTGCACTCTGGCAGGTGGTGTGATCATTCTGCTGTGTGGATTTCTCACCTGTGGAATCTATGGTGCATCGGGGCAGATGGGGCTTTTATATCCTTTTGCGTCTGCCATGACGCTGGCGCATTTTCCTGGAAATGTGATTGGACGGATGGATACGGTATTTGTCCTGGCATGGGTTCTGGGGCTGTTCCTTGCATGCAGCACGTTATTTGCGCCACTGGGAGGCGGTACACGAAATAAATGGAAGAATGTGGGACTGGCGGTGCTTCTATGGGGATCCTATCTGTTGGCACTGATACCTTCTATTATGGAATGGGGAGACTGGCTGGTACGAATGATACTGATCCCGGCGCAGGTACTGGTGTTGTTGTGGCAGACGTGGAAGCAGCGGGAAAATCAGCAGACAAAGGGTCAGATGGGACAACGTCCCCATGCATCCGGGACTGTGAGATCTGGTATGAAGTCAGTTTTGTTGTTGGCGGGAGTGACCACAGTCATCACTTTGTGTACTGCCTGCGGTCAACAACAATTGGAGACGCAGAGCCTTGTGGAAAGTCTGGCAATCGATGAAGGGCAGGAGATTTCATTTGTTTTCGCCGTTGCAGAGGGCGAAGGCGATAGCGCAGAGAAGTCAGAGCTGGAACAGGAAAGTGGCACTGAGGATGATAATGATCGGATCTTCACAACAAAAGCAGATTCGATCCATGAAGCCATGGATATTTACGGAGATTATCATCAGAAAAAACTGAATCTGAATCATTTGCAATATCTATATATGGCAGAAAGTATGCTGCAATCAGAGCAGCTGGGGACAATTCTGGAAGAACTGCAGCTGGATGAACAGTTTTCCAGAGGAATCCTTCTGTATGTGACGGAAGGAACGGCCTGTGAGGAAGCAATGGATGAGGAAAAGCCGGAGGAAGGAACGCCGGTTCATGAGCTTTTGAATGCCTGGTATAATCAACAGTTCTGTGAATTGCCGCTGGTAACAGAAGACCATCGGTATAAGGACACGATCCGCTGGCAATACTCTGATCAGTAAAGAAAACGGAGAAGAGGAGTTGCTAAGATGAGAACAAGAATTGGGATCTTATTGCTGGTCATGGTGCTGGGAGTCTCGGGAAATGTATGGATTGATGAGTGGACAGAACATGTGGGGCAAGAGACTGCACCGGAGGTATTAGAGCAGAATATGGGTCTTGGTGCACCTGATCAGTCAGAAAAATTATCCTGGTGGACCCTGCTTTATGAACGTCCCAACCCGGATCGACTGCCGGTGAAGGTGAACCTCTGGTTTGCAAAGAATACTTGAATCCCTCCTGTAAACAGGCTACAATGGACGAAAAGGAGGTGGCTTATGACAAAAGAGGTTATGGTTACATTGTCCGGGCTGCAGCTGGGAGACAGTGGCGAAGATACGGTAGAGACCGTACACATTGGTGAATACTACGAGAAAAACGGAGTGCATTATCTCTTCTTTGATGAATTGCTGGAAGGGCACAAGACTCCGATCAGAAATATGCTGAAACTGCGAAATGAGAAGCTGGAGGTCAGAAAACGAGGACCAGTGTCCGCAGAGCTGGTCTTTGAGGAAGGGGAAGTGACAGAGAGTGCTTACAACATTCCGTATGGAAGTTTTCTGGTCGGTGTACATACGAAGGGAGTCTGTCTGGGTGTGGAAGAAGAGAAGATCGAGATGACGGCTTCCTATGAATTGATGGTCAATGGGGCGCACTGTTCAGACTGCGATATTAAGGTGACTGTAGAACCACGGCATTCTTATCGGCTTTGCAAGGAAACAGAAGAAGCTCCCGGTAATATTGATACAAAAGATGCTCAGTAAGGACAGGAAAGGATTATCATATGATAAAAGGAAAGAAAAAGAAACCGCAGCAAAAGAAGCCTTCCGTAAAAAAGGCACCTGTGAAGAAGCAGGGACCCAAAGTGCCGGCAGAGTGGCTGTATCTGTTCGATGGTGAGATAAAGCTTCGTCAGATCTATGAGCTTCTGAAAGATTCTCCGTGGAACGTAGAATACTGGGAGGAAGCAGAGGTGCTGGAAGTGGAACTTCCAGAAGCGGGTTCTGTGGATTTTGAAGATCTGGAAGGAACTCTGGGTGATGAGGAAAGTGATGCATGGCTTCAGGAACAGCAGATCCACACGGTGTTTGCAGTGACTATCAGACCGGACGATTATGAACTGGCAAAAAAAGTGATGGAACATATTGTGAGCCTGGTTGACGGATATTTCTGTGCGGATAATGAAAATCTTCAGCCGAGGATCCCTGCAAAGAAAGCGGAACAGACAACGGTGGAATCATAGGTAGCACTCGTCTGGAAATCTTATTTAAGTATTGACATATGTAGATAACCGATATATTATATAGTTAATCTATATATAGATAAACTATATATGTGCAAGGAGGTTATCTACATGGCGATCGACAGATCTTTAGTATCAGGAAGTATGGGAATGATGATCCTTCGTCTGCTGACAGAGAAGGATATGTACGGTTATGAGATGATCGACACGCTGAAAAAGCGTTCGGAAAATGTATTTGAACTGAAGGCGGGAACACTCTATCCGTTGCTTCATGGACTGGAAGAAAAGCAGTTTGTCACGTCCTATGAGCAGGAGGTACTGGGAAAGGTACGGAAATATTATCAGATCACAGGCGAAGGCAAAAAGCATCTGGAACAGAAGAAATCTGAATGGAAGGAATATTCAAAAGCAGTCAGTAACGTACTGGCACTGGAGGTGTGAGCATGAAGATGAATGAGTATTTATCTCAGGTTACAGATCAGATCCGGTGTCAGAAAGTACACAAAGCAGTGCGGGCAGAACTTCAGGCACATCTGGAAGATCAGGCAGAAGCCTATGAATCAGAGGGTATGTCTGCAGACGAGGCTATGGAAAAAGCAGTGCTGGAAATGGGGGATCCGGTGGAGACAGGTGTTTCACTTGATCGGGTCCACAGACCTCATATGGAGTGGAGCGCACTCCTCTTAGTGGGTGTGATTGGTATTTTCAGTGTAATCCTCTATATGTTTGCACCATTTGACTATAACGAAGATATTCAGAATATGAGCTGGTATGGCATGCGACAGCTTGTTTTTACAGTAGCTGGTTATGCTGTCATGCTGCTTGTCTGTCGGCTGGATTACAGTATTCTTGACCGGTTTGGAACACTGGCGGCGGGAATCGTAGTGGCATTGATGCTGCTGGCAACACAGTTTGGACTGACAGTAAATGGAGCAACCTACTGCCTGTATCTGGGTGGTATGCAGATTCCAACCATGGCATTGCAGTGGTTGTATGTTCCATTGTTCGGGGCTGTACTTTATCATTACCGTGGACAGGGATATGGATGTATCTGGAAACTGCTGTTGTGGGCATTGCTTCCTGCGTATGCGGGACTTATCTATGCAAGATTTGTTTTCACCATGCTTATGTGTCTGGGAATGCTGGTGCTGACCATAGTGGCAGTAAGCAGAGACTGGTATCAGGTCAATAAGAAGCGGACGCTGACCGGTCTGGCAATCTGCATCGGAGCACTGCCACTGGTACTGATTATGATCCTTACGAGAGGACAGCTACTTGCTCCTTATCAGCAGGAAAGAATGGAAGGATTTTTAACGGGATCACAGACCAGTTATATTACGTTGCAGGTGTCTAAGACGTTGACGGGCAGCCATCTGATCGGCGGCAATACAGAACTTCTGCAGAGTGCACAGAACGTGCTTCCGTCTTTTGGCAGCAGTTATCTGCTGGTTGCACTTGCCTGCGCATATGGATGGTTTATAGTAGCAGTGGTGGTGATATTGCTGGCAGTGCTGATCTTAAAAATGTTCCGTATCTCATCCCGCCAGAAGAATCAGCTGGGAATGATCATTGGATACGGCTGCGGCATTGTATTTATGCTCCAGTTTGCAATGACTGTTGCTGTCAATCTGGGATTGCTTCCACCGACAAGTATTGTTCTTCCGCTGTTCGCCGGATCTGGTGGAGGAACCATCATTACTTCTTATATTTTACTGGGACTGACGTTGAGTATTTATCGGTATAAAGATATCACGACAGAGCGAATGCCGCGAAAACAAAAGATAACGGAGATATGTGAATGACAATTGAAGAACTGAAGGACTCAGGAGCCATTTATTTTGAAAAAATCACAGAAGGTATGCAACAGTATGATAACCAGATCGTTCGTATGAACGAGTATCAGGCTGTGGATAAGTTTACAGAATTGTGGGAAGCCTGCGGCTGTAAAAATGTATATGTGGATTTCTACTATTTTACGCTTCCGCAGGAGGCAAGAGAACAGATCGATAGTGTTCTTGCCTACCAGGAACGAGAATATGTTCATCAGATGGAACATAAGGAAGGGCAGGTATTGTTCCCGGCAAACGAGATTCTGTTCTCCATCTGCTCCAGACTGAATGCAGCAGAGATGTTATTTTGTACCATCTATGTGACCGGAGAATATCCCAGCACCTGGTGGGGTAATTATAATGGGGAATACATCGTGTTTACGAAGAAAGAGTACATATAAAAATAGCTGCGGGTGTCGAAATAAACTGCGCTGTATGACTTGGAGCGAACATAAGTGAGCTCTGTGTGTCGGCTGGTGCGTACACAATATGTGTACGTATCCAGACGATACACAAAGATTACTTATGTCCGATACACGTCATACGAGCTTTTATTCGACACCTGCAGCTATTTTATATGTTTAATTTCTTAGAATTTAATTTCTTTGCCTTCTTTTCTCCACTGTCTGAATTCTGCGGAAGCAGATAACAGCAGGTCGGAAGAAGAGTTCAGTGCAGTTTCTACAGAGTCCTGAATCACTCCAATGATAAATCCAACACCAACTACCTGCATAGCTACATCATTCGGAATACCGAACAGGGAGCATGCCATGGGGATCAGAAGCAGAGATCCACCGGCTACACCGGATGCACCGCATGCGGACAGAGTTGCCAGCACACTTAAGATCAGAGCACTTGGGATATCCACGGCGATTCCCAGTGTGTGAGCGGTTGCAAGTGCCATAACGGTGATGGTGATAGCTGCACCGTCCATGTTGATGGTTGCACCAAGTGGAATAGTAACAGAATAGGTATCTTTATCAAGTCCCATTTCCTCGCAGGCTTCCATATTGATCGGAATATTTGCAGCAGAGCTTCTGGTGAAGAAGGCAGTGATTGCGCTCTTCTTCAGACATTTGAAGATCAGTGGATACGGGTTTTTGCGAATACACCAGAATACCAGGATCGGGTTTGTCACAAAGTAGATAAACAGCATGGAGCCAACCAGGACTGCCAGCAGCTTTCCATATTCGGTGAAGATAGAAAGACCATTGGTGGACACGGTATTGAACACCAGACCAAGGATACCGAATGGAGCAAAGCTGATGATCCATGTAACTACCTTGGACAGCGCTTTGGATACATCGTTCAGCATATTCTTGCTGGTCTCGCCTGCTGCACGCATACCGATACCGATCAGAACAGCCCAGAACAGAACACCGATGTAGTTTGCATTTACAAGGGAGTCGATGGGGTTGGCAACGATATTTCCAAGCAGTGTGCTTAATACTTCGGCGATTCCCTGAGGTGCAGACAGATCAGAGGAAGCCTCTGCCAATGTCAGTGTAACCGGGAACATGAAGCTGGATATGACAGCAATCACAGCAGCCAGGAAGGTGCTGAACATATACATGATGATAACGGTCTTGATGACACCTCCGTGACTTTTTCCAGAGTAACACAGGGAACTGATGACCAGGAAAAATACAAGGAGCGGAGCGATTGCCTTTAAGGCACCAACAAATACATTTCCAAGGATTGCGATACCGGTTGCAGATGGAACGGCAAGCCCCAGAATAGCTCCGATGACCAGACCGGCTACGATTCTCTTTACCAGACTGATGCTGTTCCATGTTTCAAATACTTTTTTCATAACACGTCTTCTTTCTTTCGTTAGTTCTGCGCAGCGCAGATGTTCATAGTATACATGAATTCTATAAAAAATACAAATGTTTTTTTGGGACGGACAATTTGGCGAAAATGACTTTCCAAAAAGAGTGATGGCATAAATACAGATAGCCGGTAATATGATGTAAAAAACGTTCTTAAGGGGTTTTCCCATGAAAGAGTATATTGAAGAACGGGCAGTCTCAATTGCAAATTACATCATAGACCACAATGCGACGGTGCGGCAGACGGCAAAAAAATTTGGTATCAGTAAATCTACAGTTCATATGGTAGTAACAATACGGAACGATATAAAAGCAAAATCATATGGAAAATTGAATAGAACTGAAACAAGGGCACTCTCAGTAGATATTGGGAGTGCTTTTAGTATAATGAGTAAAAATAGCTCCCTTTTTACAATGTGTGTCTAATGCATAAACCCTTATAATTATTCGCTTTCACCACTGTTATACATCTTCTATTCATTTTTTGCTAAGGGTGAGCTTATTTTTTGATAAGTTGTCGTGCAATTTATTAGAATGAAATTTTTGAAAGGCTACTTCACTTAAATGATGAAGCAGCCTCTTGGATTTATTTCTTTTTTGCTATTCCATTTAAAATTGTCCCTTTTACTCCATTTTCGAGAACGCCTTTAATTGTCCCTCTAGTATCTAATCCTAAAGTATCATCAACAATATTAAAGGCATCCTTGATTTTATTTGAACTTCGCTTGGCAACTGTAGTTCCAGTTGCCGCATCTATAATCTTGCCTGTAAATTTTCTAGCTTCTAGCATACCGGAAAAGATAATTGTCAAATTCTTTGCAATTGTCTGAATTTCTACTTCAGATGCCTTTTGTTTAATTTGTGCTGTATCATTATAAATTTTTACTTGTTCAAGCGTTACTACATCTAAAAGTTCTTTCTCTTTTTTTAAAATGCCCTTTTCCTTTTCAAAGATGATTTTCCTAGACGTTAATGTTAATTGCAAATTCCCTTTGTATTCCTTGCAATTGACTGTACCTTCATACAAAATAACTTCATCGGGCTGTAATTCATAATTTGCCATGGTGCATCCCCTCTCCTTTATTTACATTAATTATCATAGTAGCGATTGTAAAATTCGCGTGTGCTTCAATAAACTGATTTGTACATATTCTATCATAAATGAGAGATGATGTGAATAATCGCTTCTATTATTTTCGTTCCTTGATGACTGATTCTATGATGTTGATTTCTTCATCAGTGAGGTTGTACTTCGGAAGGTTGTAGAAAATCGTGATCCTAAAACGGTAGAAGAAAGTGCAAAAAGATTGCAATGTACGATTATTGTGATTGATGGAACAATATCAGTGGAAGAAAATTTAGAAATAATAATGGAACACATTAATAGATAAAATGTGAGAGTGTGAGAAGCGGCGGAATGACTTTAACTCCGATGACAGGACATCATATGATGCATTTGCCGTCTTGCCTGAATCATTTGCCAATATTGAATTAATGCAGCCTGTAAGGCGTAGTTTAATCAGATTTCTGATTGATTCGAGGGATTGGGAAATACCCCAACAAGCAAAAATGCATTTTGTGTGTACAAATGCACTGCTTGCCAAGTTGTGAATATAGAATTGAAGGTAAACTTGAATTTAGAAAAACAAGGCAAACAAGAGGAGACTGGTCATAAAATTGTATATTGGATTGGTATTGAGACGCTTGAAAAAGATTAGTAACATAAAACTTTTTTCAAGCGTTCCTTTCATTTTTACGACTTTGACTGGAATATGGTGCAGTCGAGAACAGTGTGATTTTTGAAAAAGTATGGTGTGAATGGACAAAAGTCCAGTATTTTGGGAACGTAATTTGATTTCAAGTGGATTATGCTTAGATTAAATAAAAGGTCTGGTCTAATCTAAGAATCCTTCTCATAGTATGGGAGAGAAGGACAGGCGAGGTAAGGGGGGTGTAGCTTTCGCTTGAAACGGACGAAATTAAATTATCGTTTTCATAATCCAAATTCAGCGGAAGATACTGCAGATTTCCTGTGCAAACTCTTAATAGAAGTAAATGCCGGGAAGGTAGAGCGGGCAATAGAGGATGCTGCATTGTATGCAGAGAGTGAGGGTTACATACTAGAAAATTTATCGGAAAACACGGAAAAGTTATGTGTGGGATAAGAGGAGCAAGGTGAGAGCCTTGTTTTTCTTATTATGGTAGTAGATGAAACGCAATCAAGTACAGTTCTATAAATGTTATGATGTTATAGACTATAATCGACAGAAATTTACAAAATGCGATATTACAAACTGATATATGAGAAAAAAACTCAAATATTACTTGCAAATATTTGCGCCAGGGATATAATAAAGGTATAACGGAGGGTAAAAGATATGTTATGCCAGTTTACAGTAAAAAATTTCAAAAGTATAAGAGATGAAGTGACATTTGATATGCAGGCAGCTGCAATATCGGAACATGAGGATAGAATCATTATAGATAAAGATGAGGAAAAATATCTACCGGTATCAGCTATTTATGGTCCGAATGGCGGAGGAAAATCTAATGTTTTGGCTGCATTGCATACCTTGGTGGCAAAAGTGTTACGTCCCCTTTTTGCGACAGAGGATAGCGAGGAAAAGGTATTACTTCAAAAGAAAATAATTGTGGAGCCATTTGTATTTTCGGAGAGTAAGGACGAGCCTACAGAATTTGAATTGTTTTTTCGAACCGCAGTTTCAGAGTACAGATACATTTTGCACGTAAAGCGTGATCTCGTTTTATATGAGAGCTTGGATAGAGTCAAACTTGAAACAGGCAGAAAATCTGCTCTTTTTACCAGAGATGAAAACGGAATTGTTTTAAAGGGGGCTTTTGCAAAACTGAAAGTTAGTGATGAATTGTCTAAAACGCTTACGCTACTTTCTTATTTAGGAATTGCTTATAAGGGAAATACGGTGGTTAAGGATGTATTGAGTTGGTTTGAATATGGAATCGAATTCCTGAATTATGGAAATCCAATACAAGAACTACGAATGGCTGTGTCCACATCGGAAGAGGTAAAACAGTTGATGCTTCAGATGATTCAGGAGATGGACTTAGACATTGTAGATTTTAGAGTGGAAGAAAAAGAGAATGAAAGAATAGATATATTCACAAAACATTGCGTAGATGATGTGGAAACAGAAATCAACTTGTTTGATGAATCCAGTGGAACACAGAAATTATTCGGATTACTTCCGTTTATTGCAGAAAGCCTGATTACCGGAACTGTGCTTGTGATTGACGAGCTGGACGCAAAAATCCATCCGGTTTTACTTCGCCATATCATTATGATGTTCAATGATATGACTATCAATAGACATAAAGCACAGTTGATTTTCACATCTCACGATCTGTCAACGATGAATAGCGAAGTATTCCGCAGAGATGAGATCTGGTTTGTGGCAAAGGGAAATGCACAGAATTCTAAACTTTATTCTTTGGTAGAGTTTAAAAATGAAAAGGGGGAATCTGTCAGAAAGGATGCCAAGTTCGACAAGCAATATCTGGAAGGAAAATACGGCGCTGATCCGTACCTCAGAAGAATTATAGATTGGGGGAAAGTGAATGCCTAAAAAAGCCGGAACTGAAAAATGGAAGAAGAAGCGTCGCCAGGAATATTTGGAGATGAAACAGTATAGGTACTATATCTTTTGCGAAGGACAGCAGACGGAACCAAATTATTTCTTAGGGTTTAAAAAGCTGATAGAGGAAAATCCGATTTACAAAGATATGGTATTGATTGAAATTGAACCTTGCCAGGCAGAAACTATGCGAGTGATTGGAATGGCTGAGGACTATGTTAAGAAGAACGAGATTCAGAAGGGACAAGTCTGGTGTGTGTATGATAAGGACAGCTTTCCTGCAGAACATTTCAACGGCGTTGAGGAACGAGCTAATAGCCTGAATAGAATTAATCCGGAATTACAGTATCATGCAGCGTGGAGTAATGAATGTATTGAGTTCTGGTTTCTGCTTCATTTTGCGTATTATACAGCGAATAACCACAGGACAGAGTATATTTCATTCTTGAATACCAAGTTCAAAGAACTGGGAATCGGAAAATATCAGAAGAATATGAATGATATTTTTACGATTCTGATGGAATACGGGAATCCTAAGCTGGCAATCCGATACGCAAAACGGATTATTAAAGATGGAGCAGGAAAGACACCAACGGAGATTGCACCGGGAACAAAAGTGTATGAGTTGGTGGAGGAAATGGTGAAGTATTTGCCGGAGGAATTCAAATATAAGTTTATAGATGATGTGAAAAACTACTTATAGTTTTTCGATAGTTCAATGAATATATATTACAGTTTTAATTACGAAGGAGACGAATTGACATGGGTGGTTATAAAGATACGATTACATGGAGAAAAATATATGGAAATGCTATAGATAATAAAGAAGAGTGCGAATTTTTAAGGATTGAATATGAAAAATTTAGAGATAATGCTAGATTATTAGCCGGTGAGATTGCATCAATTTTACCAGAATACACGGTGCATGATATTACACATATAGATGCATTATGGGATATGACAGATGTATTTCTCTCTAGAGATTATTTCTTGTCACCGATTGAATGTTTTGTCTTAGGTGGGGCATTTATTTTACATGATTTAGGAATGTTACTTGCAGCATATCCAGAAGGTCGAAAAGGTATTCAAAAGCAAAATATTTGGAAAGATACTGTTGCAAATTTGTGTAAACAGAGAGGGTTGTCTTATAATTTTGAAGAATTAGATAATATAGATAAGGATGTAGAAAAAATTGCTACCGAAAAAACCTTAAGGCTGTTACATGGCCAAAAAGCAAAGGAATTGGCAATGATTTCGTGGAAAGATAGTAATGAAAAAGATATGTATCTAATTGATGACAAGAAGTTAAGAGATGCTTATGGCACAATAATCGGAAAAATAGCACAAAGTCATTGGTTGTATTGTGAAGATTTGCCCCAAGAATTTCCCACAGTTTTAGGGGCACTTTCTATATTCCTAGAAGCATGGACTGTTGATCCATTAAAATTGGCTTGTATTCTTAGAATAGCGGATGCTATGCATATTGATGATAGAAGAGCTCCATCAATATTAAAAGCAGTAAGAGAAATTAATAGAGGATCTGAATTACATTGGGTATTTCAAGAAAAACTTTATAAGCCAAGAATTGAAAATAATAGGGTTGTATATACCTCTAAATCTGCGTTCGGCTTATCTGAGATAGATGCTTGGTGGTTATGTTATGACACATTAAGAATGATTGATACAGAATTAAAGAATGTTGATTCACTTTTGCTTGAACAGCGACGTGAGAGCTTTGGAGTCATTGGCGTATATGGAATTGATAGTTTGGAACAAATTCAAAAATTTATAACGGTTGATAATTGGAAACCGGTAGATACATGTATTAGAGTTAATAATGTTGCAAAGTTAGTCAATACTTTGGGTGGAGTGCAATTATATGGAGATAATAAGTGGGTACCACTTAGAGAATTGATACAAAATGCGGCAGATGCAATAAGAGCAAGAAGATGCATAGATGGAGAGTCGGAGGATTATGGTGATATATATTTAAGTTGGGGTGAAGAAGATGGAAGGGAGTTTGTCCAGATAGAAGATAATGGGATAGGAATGTCTCCAAATGTAATGATTAATGTATTATTAGATTTCGGACAATCATTCTGGAGTACACCTCAGATGCATATCGAATTTCCTGGATTAGAACAGAAATCATTTAAATCTACAGGAAAATTTGGAATAGGATTTTTTTCTGTATTTATGTGGGGGGAGAACGTAAAAGTAATTAGTAATCGATATGACAAAGCCCGAGATAATACAATGGTATTGGAATTTGTAAATGGAGTAAATAGTAGACCAATATTACGAAAAGCAAATGCTGAGGAAGTGATAAAAAACGGTGGAACTCGTATAAAAATCTATCTATCTAAAATAAGTGTTGGTGAGATATTTGAATCTAATTTGCGCTCAATGATGGATGTAGAAGAAACGCTTTCAAAGCTGTGTTTTTCATTAGACTGTAATTTATATATTAATAACAATAGTAAAAAATTACTTGTACGAGCAAATGATTGGCTGTGTATGGGAACAGAAGAGTTTCTAAGTAGATTACTTGGCAAAAAATGTTTAGAGCAATTAGCAAAAGAAAAGTTGGATATGTACGAATTATTGCGTAATAATATAGCAATTATAAAAGAGGAAGATGGTACCGTTGTTGGTAGAGCGTGTCTTCTAATAATAGAAGAGAAGTGGAAAATACGAAACACTATTATGGGAATAGTTACTATTGATGGATTTGAAACAACAGCATTAAGTGGAATAATTGGTGTTCTAAAAGGCAGTACAGAAAAGGCCTCGAGAGATGTCGCAATACCGATTTTGTCACAGACTGCTTTGGATAGATGGATAGAAGAGCAAACAAAACTGATTGTTTCATCAGATTTAACTAACGAAAGACAAATAGAAATCGCATCATTTGCATGTGCTCTTTCTCCGAAAATAACAGAATTAAAAATAGCTAGATGGAAAGATACATATGTAAATTATAGTCAAATAGTTGAGATTGTAAGAAAGCAAAAATTTACACAGTATTATTTGGTACAGGATGCAGCAGTTGACAATTGGGAGCATGACGAGAAAAAAAAGTTAAATATGCGAGACAATGTATTTGTATGTGCAATGGGATGCCCAGGAATTTTACAAACGGGAACTGTGCATGCATATATAACCTGGCCAAGATTTAGAAGAAAAAATTCGAGAGGCTTTTGGTGCGCTGTAGTAGAAAAGCAGATTGTGGAAGCTATTGCAGAAGCTAGTAATAGTTCAGTTGATTCTATACTAGATGCAATGCAATTTTCAGATGATGATACTAAATATAATGCGGTTGTTGGAGAGGCTGATAATAATGTTGAAATGCGAGTTGATGTTGATATTGTAAATTTAAATAATAAAGAGAAAAAATAAATATAGATTTTGTTCGTAATTATTCAAAAGTATGAAAACTCTTGTCCTTTTCTTTGCTGCGCAATAAAGTAGTAGATGTAACAGAATGAGTATGAAAAATAGGAAGGTAACAGCCATGAATATTGCCGCATATTGCCGGGTATCTACAGATAAATCCGATCAGCTCAACAGTCTCGAGACTCAAAAAGAGTTCTTCTTAGAATATACCAAGCGTACCGGGGACAACCTTGTTAAATTATATGCAGACGAAGGCATTTCCGGCACTAAAATCAAGAATCGTAAAGAATTTCAACGTATGCTTGCAGATGCGGAAAAGGACTTGTTCGATATGGTTGTAGTCAAGGACATTTCCCGTTTTGCCAGGAATACAGTTGACCTTTTACAGAGTGTCCGTAAATTGAAATCTCTTGGTATCGAGACACAATTTCTGACCGCTAACATGACCAGTATGGGTAACAGTGAATTTGTCTTAACCATTTTTGGCGCATTAGCCCAGGAGGAGAGTGCCAATACTTCTAAGCGTATTAAATTTGGTAAGAAGATGAATGCGGAAAAGGGGCGTGTTCCGAACATCGTTTTTGGCTATGATAAGACGATTGGTGACTATTTTAACCTTTCTATCAATGAGAACGAGGCAATGGCAATTCGTCAGATTTTTCAGTGGTATACAGAGGAAGGCTATGGCGGATCGAAGATTGCAAATATGCTCAATGAACGAGGCATCAAGACCAAGCGTGGTAATAACTGGAGCCAGAACTCCGTTTGTCGAATTCTGACCAATGAGATATACACCGGGAAGATTATCAACGGCAAAGAAGAGATTGCAGATTTTCTGACCGGTCAGAGAAAAGAAAAAAACGAATCAGAATGGTTTGTTACGATTCGACCGGAACTTCGGATTATTGAAGATGAAGTCTTTGATAAAGCACAGGATATTTTAAAAGGCCGTCATGATTCTTTCAAAATTACTCATGAGCGACAGAGTAACAAATATTTATTCTCTACATTGATTAAATGCAAGGAGTGCGGTTGGTCTTTTCGCAGAACGGTTCGCCAATACAAGAATACCTATGTGCGCTGGGTGTGTTCTGGGCATAACGGGAAAGGTGCGGATAGCTGCCCGAATGCAGTGACGGTAGACGAGGAAGAACTGATTCAGGCGCTGCAGGAGTATTTTCAAGAGATTCTTAGTAAGAAGAAAAAAGTAATCAATTATGTGATTAAAGAATTTCAGCGAGTATACAAAGCAAAGGATGAAAATATTGAGTACGAAAAGCAGTTAAATGCAGAATTGAACAAACTTCGTAAATCCCGTGAAAAGTATATGGATATGTATACCGATGATTTGATTTCCAGAGAGGAATTGAATGAGAAAATCGGTGGGATGCGAAAAGAGATTGAACGGTTGGAGAATGAACTGAAAATGGTCTCTTATCATCTGACCAAGGGAGAACAACTGGAAGCAATTTTGAACAGCACATTTAAGCAACTGGAGGATATCACGGATGTTCATGAAATGACCAATGCACAGTTGAAGCGCCTGATTCAGAAAATCGAAGTGGACAAGGAAGGGAATGTTGATATTTACCTTCGGCTAATTGGTGATTTAGGACTGGATGAAGCTGTGTTGATTGAAGGAACAGAGAATTCCGAAGAAAACAATGATGATTCGGCAAACAAATTAAACGTAAACAACATGAGCAGTAACATAAAAAACGCTCCAAATCGTCACGACTATACATAAAGATGTAGCTGAGCGGCTGTTGTATATCAATCCGGGACTTGCAAAACAAGCCAGAAAAGTGTTGGACATTAACAAATCGGAGCGTCATATTCGTGGTGGACTGGCTACTAAAGAAAAATACCTGCATCAGCATGAGTTGCAGCTTTAACGTGATTGAAATTTCCTTCTTCATCTGATAGAGTTATTTCATATAAATATAATTTGATATAACAAAAGAGGATTGTGGAAGATGAAGGGAAAGGAAGCTGGATTATTTGATAATAAAGCACTGGCATCGTTGATACTTCCATTACTTGTGGAGCAGTTCCTGGCAGTGTTGGTAGGAATGGCGGACTCGATCATGGTTGCAAGTGTAGGAGAAGCAGCGGTGTCAGGTGTTTCGCTGGTAGATAATGTTATGGTATTATTTATCAATCTGTTTGCAGCATTGGCTACAGGAGGTGCGGTGATTGCCGGCCAGTATCTCGGACAGGAGGATAGAAGATCTTCCGGGAAAGCGGCAACACAGCTGATCTGGTTTATGACGGCTGTGTCGTTCGGGATCATGATGCTGATCTACCTTGGGAAAAATTTCATTTTGCATCAGATATTTGGTGCTATCGAGGCAGATGTCTGTGCACATGCAAATACATACCTGTTGATCGTAGCGGCATCGGTTCCATTTCTTGCAATTTATAATGGCGGTGCGGCAATTTTTCGAACCATGGGAAACTCAGGCGTATCCATGAAGGTCTCTGTTATCATGAATGCAATCAACTGTGGAGGAAATGCCCTGTTGATCTATGGTCTTCATTGTGGAACAGAAGGTGTGGCAATCCCTACATTGCTATCCAGAGCAGTGGCTGCAGTCTTGATCGTCATTCTGTTGTCGCGTACCAAAGGACCCATTCGGATAGAACGAAGTCTGCATATAAAATTTGATGGACGAATGATCAGAAGAATTCTGGGAATTGGTCTTCCAAATGGTATGGAGAACAGTATGTTCCAGCTTGGTAAGATCATGGTGCTCAGCCTGGTATCTACATTCGGAACCTCTGCAATAGCAGCAAATGCGGTCAGTAATGCGGTGGCGCAGTTCCAGATCCTGCCGGGAATGGCAATCAATCTGGCAGTAACAGCGGTGATTGCCAGGTGTATTGGAGCTGGAAGATATGATCAGGCAGAGTATTATACGAAGAAGCTTGTACTGCTGGTGTATTTTTGTCATATTACTGTAAACATATGTATCTGGCTGGCACTTCCGCTTATTTTAAAGGTATATAATCTGAGCCCGGAAACTGCGGATACCGCAAGGCAGATCCTGCATTTTCATGGAATCAGTGCCTCAATCGTATGGCCGGTGGCATTTACACTTCCCTGCACACTGCGTGCGGCAGGTGATGCCAAAGTGACCATGTACATTTCTATCGCGTCCATGTGGTTCTGCCGGATCGTTATGAGTTATGTTCTTGGAAAATATCTGGGAATGGGAGTCTTTGGCGTATGGGTCGCTATGATCTTTGACTGGTGTGTGCGGTTTGTGGCTATGACATTTCGCTATCGACAGGGAAAATGGAAGCAGATTGATTCCCTTGCATAAATTGTGCTTTAGGGCTTGTCAGAAAATGGCCTGTAAATTATAATAAATGGTAATTGAGAAAACCTAGGAGGAAATACGGATTGAACAGAGAAATGGTTATAGTTCTTGATTTCGGCGGACAGTACAACCAGCTGGTTGCCAGACGTGTCAGAGAGTGTAACGTATACTGCGAAATATATTCTTACAGAACCGATATCGAGAAGATCAAAGCAATGAATCCCAAGGGAATTATCCTGACAGGAGGACCTAACAGTTGTTATGAGCCGGATTCACCGACTTATACAGATGAGCTTTTCAAGCTTGGTATTCCAGTGCTTGGTCTTTGCTATGGAGCACAGCTCATGTCCCATGTGCTTGGTGGAAAAGTTGAGCGTGCAGATGTAAGAGAGTATGGAAAGACAAAAGTTCTGATTGATAAGAAAACATCTAAAGTATTTGAGGGAGTATCCCCAGAGACTATCTGCTGGATGAGCCATTTTGATTATGTTTCCAAGATTGCACCTGGCTTCGAGATCACAGCACATACGGCAGACTGTCCGGTGGCAGCTGCTGAAAATGAGGCAGAGAAGCTGTATGCGATCCAGTTCCATCCGGAAGTGCTTCACACTGCAGAAGGAACGAAGATGATTAATAACTTCGTGAAAAATGTCTGTGAATGTGCGGGCGACTGGAAGATGGATGCATTTGTAGAGCATACCGTAAAAGAGATCCGCGAGAAAGTTGGAAATGGACGAGTACTTCTTGCCCTGTCTGGCGGTGTGGATTCTTCTGTTGCAGCAGGACTTCTGTCCAGAGCAATCGGAAAACAGTTAACCTGTGTATTTGTGGATCACGGTCTTCTTCGTAAAGATGAAGGTGATGAGGTTGAAAATGTATTCGGACCGAATGGTCAGTTTGATCTGAATTTTATCCGTGTCAACGCACAGGAGAGATATTATAAGAAACTGGCCGGAGTCACCGAGCCGGAGGCAAAACGTAAAATTATCGGTGAAGAATTTATCCGTATTTTTGAAGAAGAGGCAAAGAAAATTGGTGCGGTTGATTTCCTCGCACAGGGAACCATCTATCCGGATGTGGTAGAAAGTGGTCTTGGAGGAGAATCCGCAGTGATCAAATCCCATCATAATGTAGGCGGACTTCCGGATTTCGTTGATTTCAAAGAAATCATCGAGCCACTTCGCGACCTATTCAAAGATGAAGTACGTAAAGCAGGTCTGGAGCTTGGAATCCCAGAAAAACTGGTATTCCGTCAGCCATTCCCAGGTCCGGGTCTTGGCATCCGTATCATCGGTGAAGTAAATGCAGAAAAAGTACGTATCGTACAGGATGCAGATTATATTTATCGTGATGAGGTTGATAAAGCAGCAGAAGCTTACAAGAAAGAGCATGGAACTGCTCCGGCATGGATGCCGAACCAGTACTTTGCAGCCCTCACCAACATGCGTTCCGTTGGTGTTATGGGTGATGAGAGAACCTATGATTATGCAGTGGCATTGCGCGCAGTCAATACCATCGATTTCATGACCGCAGAGTCCGCTGAGATTCCATTCGCAGTTCTTCAGACTGTTATGAGTCGAATCATCAATGAGGTCAGAGGAGTCAATCGAGTATTCTATGATCTCACCAGTAAACCACCTGGAACGATTGAGTTTGAATAGACAAAAATGCTTAGTAAACCCAGCGTTTATGCGGGTTTGCAGCACTTTAAGAAGTCTTTTGATAACAAATTGATAACAGTTGCATGAGAGCCATTATTCTTGTAATTCAGTGGTTTTAGGGTTAGAGAATGATTGACAGATGGTTGTGCAACAAATAAATCCATATTTATCTAAAAAGCCTTTAGTTGTGGGTATAGAACTCATAGCTAAGGGCTTTTTGTCGTCATTTGAAAGAATACCGCAGAACTGTATATTTGAATCTGCTGATGAGCGGCAGACTGAACAGTTATCTGGCAGATGTAGAGGAACAGGCGCAGGAACGCTTTGAAAGAATTGTAGAGCAGATGAAACAGGCACAGGGAATCACGGAGCAATTAAAGGCAGATAATGCCTGGGAGTGGGTAGGCAGGATGAATAATATACAGGCGTGTGCGAGAGAGATTGCGGACAAAGAGATAATTTACCGGTAAAAACATAATGGAGGGCAAGTCAAGAAATGGCTTGCTCTCTACTTTACAATAATACTGTTTGATGTATAATTAAGAACAACAAGATAAGTTGAAAGTTATGGAGGTGAAAAATGTATTTCACAGACGAAAAAGACTATATTATGCGAATGATAAAAGAAATGGTAAGAGTATTATTTTCTTTAATGTTTGGGAAAAAGTATGTTTCTGTTGAACTTGAAAATAAATATGAAGTATCAGGGAAAAATTTGAAAGATTTTCTTGATATGATTGATTCTGGGAAAATTAACGAAGCAGAGAATATACTTTTAGATAGCATTGATTATACAGACAGAAATGAGGTAATGGCAGCAGCTCTTTTCTACCAATACCTTAGTGAGAAGGATAGTGAGTTTTTGAAAAATAACAATTATACAAAAGAAGAAGTGCTTTCTGGTTTTAAGCAATTACTTATGCAGTCAGGATATACTGATTTGCTATGTTTGGTCAAAGATGAGGAGTAATGTAGAAAGTTCAAAGAGATAAGAGTGATTGGTTGAAAGGAGAAATTGTATTATATGTTCTATGATTATATGTTCTATATTGTTTTTGACTTTATGATGGCAGTGATTATGTTTTTGTTTGGAATGTGGTTTTATAAATCAGAAGGAAAAGCTGCTAATTTCTTGTCGGGTTATAATATGAAATCAGCGGATGAACGAAAGAAATACGATGAGAATGCTATGTGTAAGGCATATGGAAAAAGAATGATGTTTATGTCAGTTCCTTTTATTATTGGAATAATCATAGATGTCCAATATCAAGGAATTGGTTGTTTGATTGCATGGGGGATATGGTTTATTATGTTTGTTTTGTTGCTTATTGATAGGCATAAAAGAGAACGTTAAATTTCAGCTGCGAAAATTGATGTGACAATTACATATGGCGAGAAATTGAAAAGAAAAATTAGAAATTTATTTTGAAAAAGGGTATCCGTAATGTAGAAAGGGAGAAAACCAGGATTGAAAAACATGAAAATAGATGCCAATGGAACAGAAATCAGAGTGATGGGCGATGTTGTTAATGAGGATGCTTACATTTCACTCACTGATATTGCAAAATATAAAAATCCAGACAATGCCTTTATTGTGGTGGCAAACTGGATGCGTAATCATTCTACGATTTCATTTTTGGGCTTGTGGGAACAAATTCACAATCCCAATTTTAAACCTATCGAATTCGATAGGTTTAAAGCAGAATCTGGAGATAATGCTTTTACATTGACACCATAGCAGTGGATAAAAGCAACGGATGCAATCGGTATCGTATCAAAATCGGGACGATATGGCGGTACTTATGCTCATACAGATATAGCTTTCGAGTTTGCTTCATGGATTTCGCCGGAATTTAAGCTTTATATCATCAAAGATTATCAGCGTTTGAAGAAAGATGAAGCAGATCGGTTAGCGATTGGATGGGATGTAAAGAGAGAACTTTCAAAAATAAACTATCGTATCCACACAGATGCAGTAAAAGAATTTTTGATAACTCCCACATTATCTCCGCAGGAAATGGCATATACATATGCTTCAGAAGCAGATATTTTAAATATGGCTTTGTTTGGAAAAACGGCAGCACAATGGAGAAGTGAAAAAGGAATAAAGGGGAAAACTCCTAATATCAGAGATTTTGCTTCAGCAGAAGAATTGGTTGTGCTTATCAATCTGGAAGATACAAACGCGGATCTGATAAGACAGGAAGTGCCTAAAATTGAAAGGCTGAAAATATTAAGAGAAAAAGCGTACAGGCAATTAGAGCTTTTGAGAAAGAATCAAGATACGATTGCGGCATTAAAGAAAAATCTTATTGAAGATACAGAAACAAATGGTTGATTTCCTAAGCAAAACCGCTTATAATCTGAATCGGAATATATTGCTATTATCCACAGCTACGGAGCGGGTGTTATCAATACCGATAACAAATTGATAACATTAGCCTGTATAGGCAGGATAATATGGATAAATCAAATAATTGAAAGAAAAGCGAACATGGCAACAAATAATCTCTAAACAAAATTGATTAGTGATTGTCGAGTTTGAGTAGCAGACTAAATTGCGAAAAAGCCCATAAATAAAGGTTTTGCGGGCTGTCTGGATGTTCCGGTGGAGTGCAAATGGAGTTAAAAAATCTTTTTTTTCTTTGTTTTCTTTCCGGAGTTATCTGAGATTTTCGCAAAAGTAACTATGCTCAGAAAATATAATTAGTGTGAATATGAAGAACAGTTTGTTTTGATGGAAATATTTTCCGTCAGGGCAGACTGTTTTTTTATACCCTTTTTCAATGATATTAGCTGTGCTGATGAAAGGATATCTGCAGTCGATGAAGTCAAATATTTGAGAAATCATTCGTTATATTGATGACACGACACTTGAAAAATCAAATGATAAAAAGAAAGATAAACAGGAATCTACGAGTACCATACCAGAGGAAGTGCAGGAATTTGTGAATCTGACAATTACAGAGCATATGGGGAAAGCATATTCAGAATGGAAGTTAAAGCAGGATAAAGAGCCAGTAAGTGAGATTGATAAGAAATATCAGGAATTACTGGAAACGTTATCCCCAGAACAGGAAGAAGTGATTACGGAATACTGTAATGCAATTTTCAGTAGTGGAGCAGATACAGAAGAGTTTTTCTATCGGCTGGGATTAAAAGATGGACTGAATCTGAAAAATACGGTAAAATTAGTATTAGAAATGATATCGTGAAATCGGAAGTTGCAGAATTGATAAATTTACCTTTCGAAGAAAAAACAGTAATCTTGTGTAAGAATAAAAAAACAAGCATTATCCATCAATTCAAATATAAGGTAAAAAAGAGTATCAACCGACGAGGAGAAAAATAGATAAATATTACAAGTCTTGAAATT
>NZ_JBBMFC010000029.1:0-27432 GCF_040096225.1 Hominiventricola aquisgranensis
TTCGGCTATACACTTCCCACTATCTGGGCATGTTCGGGACTTGCACCCGTTAGAGCGTGCCCATGGCGCGCAAACACGAAAAAGAGCCCATACGGGCTCTTTTTCGCAAATAGTTTCTATATTAGGAGAAGTTAAACTTGTTAACATATATATTAGGTACTCGTGGCACTTAGGTTCTCATTAGTAGATAGATATCTACACCACTCACACCTAGACTCACCTAAATAGCTAGAGTATCTATGCCGCTCACTACACCTCGAACATCATCTGTCCATAGGTCGGTACTGGCCAGTACTCACTGTCTACGATGGTCTCCAGTTCATCGACCGGTGTTCTAAGAGCTGCCATTGCCGGAAGGACTTTCTCATGGAAGTCTTTTGCGGACTCGGCTGCATCGGTAGCTGCTTTCAGGTTATCGAGAGCTTGCTGAGTATCTGCCAGCAGGGAGCTTGCTTTTACAAGAATGGTCTGCTGTGCGGTAGTATCAGCCTGTGCATATGCGTTCTTAACGGTACTCATGGAAGATGCAACGCTGTTGACATAAGCGATAACTGACGGAATGTACAATTTTGCAGCCATGTCGATCATGGTACGAGCCTCGATGTTGATCAGTCCTGCATACTCTTCCAGCTTGATCTCGCGGCGGGCTTCCAGCTCTCTCTTCGTCATAACGCCCAGTTTTTCGAACATCTCAATGCTGCTCTCATCTGTGTATGCCGGGATTGCATCCACGATACTCTTCACGTTCGGAAGACCTCTCTTAGCTGCTTCCTCTACCCACTCATCAGAGTAACCATTACCGTTGAAGACAATGTTCTTATTCTCTTTCATGGTCTTGTAGATGTAGTCAATTGCAGCTTTTTCAAAGTCCTCAGCTCCTTCCAGAGCATCGCATGCTTTGTTGAAGGATTCTGCCATCATGGAGTTCATAACCGTGTTTGCATCACCGATGGATACAGAAGATGCTACCATACGGAACTCAAAACGGTTGCCGGTGAAGGCAAACGGTGAAGTACGGTTTCTGTCGGTCGGGTCTTTTGGCAGTACCGGAAGGGTGCTGACTCCAAGATCCAGAGTTCCAACCTCTGCACACGGAAGCTGATCAAACGGAACACCTGCTACAATGGCATCTACGATCTCGCCAAGCTGATCGCCCATATAGATGGAAATGATTGCTGGCGGTGCCTCATTAGCTCCCAGTCTGTGATCGTTACCAGTGTTGGATGCCGCTGCACGGAGCAGAAGAGCATGCTTGTTGACTGCTTCCATCAGGCAGGCAAGTACACACAGGAACTGAAGATTCTTGTTCGGTTCTTTGCCCGGTTTGAACAGGTTCACACCATTGTCGGTTCCCAGGGACCAGTTGTTGTGTTTACCGGATCCATTGACTCCTGCAAATGGTTTTTCATGAAGGAGGCAAGCCAGACCATGCTTGGTTGCGGTGCTCTTCAGTACATCCATTACCAGGAAGTTGCTGTCCAGTGCTGCGTCAGCCGGTGCGAAGATCGGTGCGATCTCATGCTGTCCAGGAGCTACCTCGTTGTGCTGGGTCTTAACAGTGATACCCAGTTTCCAGAGCTGCTCATCCACATCTGCCATGAAATCTGCGATTTTGGTCTTCAGCGGTCCGAAGTACTGGTCCTCCATCTCCTGTCCTTTCGGTGCCGGTGCCCCGAAAAGAGTACGTCCAGCATAGATCAGGTCCGGACGCTCCAGATATTTTTCACGATTTACAATAAAATACTCCTGCTCAGGTCCAACATAAGAGCTGACCCTTTTAGCATCGGTATTTCCAAACATTTTTACAAAACGAACACCTGCTTTGCTGACAGCATCACATGCTTTGAGCAGCGGAGTCTTGGTATCCAGAGACTCGCCGGTGTAAGAGCAGAATGCAGTCGGAATACAGAGAATTCCATCTTTCACATATGCCGGTGATCCTACATCCCATGCGGTATAACCTCTTGCTGCACAGGTTGCACGGAGTCCGCCGGACGGGAAGGAAGATGCATCCGGCTCGCCCATCATCAGGTCTTTGCCGGAAAAGCAGTTCTCGATCTTGCCACCCTTCGGAATATCTGCGAAGGAGTCGTGTTTCTCAGCTCCGATACTTACAATGTACGGCTGGAAAATGTGTGTGTAATGAGTTGCTCCTTTTTCGATCGCCCATTCTTTCATGGCTTTTGCCACGATGTCGGCCAGCTCCAGCGTAACCTCGCCGCCCTCATTCATCAGTTTTACCATCTGCTTGTAGGTCACTTCCGGCAGACGTTCTTTCATAACAGCTTCGTTAAATACGTCCTGACCAAATACTTCAGCCACATTTACACTCATACTTCTCTCCATCCTTTCCTTGACATATAGCAACTTCCTTACTCCCGTCAGAGTTGTGATCTGCTCTGCAAACCCGGCTCTGAACAGCTGTCGTCAAATGTCCGTTCATGTAAGCATACTGTCCATTTTTCTCGTCGCTATAACAAAAAAAGATGCTCCACCCCTCAAAGTGGAACATCTTTGTTCGCTCAATCTTTATGTCAGAAGCTTTTGCTGCATCTGATGCTATTAAAATACACGATACCCCATAAAAATGCAAGTAGTTTTATTTTTTTTGTGACCTTTTTCAATTTCCGGCACGAATCTGCAACGCCTTTTGATGATTTTGAATAATGACATTTTGAGATTCACCGCCATATTCCCCATCCAGAGTCCAGGGGATCTCCTGCTGTGCTTCGATGGTTAACCGGGCAGTCCGAAATGAGATCATATAGTGTGTATCCATCTCTTTGAGTACGATGGCCGCCAGAATCTCCTGCAGTTCTGCCGCATTTTTCGGAAGGCGTACAAAAGTCACTTCAAATACACCATCATCAAACCGCACATTCTTTCCAATGATGCTTTTGAATCCGCCAACAGAACGGGAATTGGTCACCATTCCAAAGATGAAATCGCCTTCCCCGCTGCATTCCTCTGAGGAAAATTTCAGGTGATAAGACGGAATATTAGCAAGGCGCTTGACTCCCTCCAGAAGATAAGCCATATTGCCGAGAACGTTTTTCATATCCTGCGGCGTGGAATATGCCACATCCGTGAAGATGCCAAATGCTGCAATATATACAAAATGACTGTTGTTGAAAGTACCCACATCACTCAGGAAATCTTTTCCGGACACTGCCAGACGGGCGGCTTTCACCATATCCCGCGGAATCTTCAGACTTCTGGCAAAATCATTGACAGTTCCTGAAGGAATGTAGCCAAGCGGCAGCTTTTTCTGCCGGTGCATCATGCCTTCTACCACTTCATCCATGGTTCCATCACCGCCGCTGCACACAACCAGATCGTATTGATCTGACAGATGCTCGATCTTGCGGGTGGCATCCTTCGCCTCCCTGGTAGGATAGATGGTGATCTCATATCCCGCCTCGGAAAATACCTGAACGATGTCAAATAATTTTGAACGGATATTTCCTCTTCCTGAGTGAGGATTATAAACGAAAAACAATCTTTTTGCATTCTCTCCCATAACAGCCTCATCCTTTTCGCAGAACGCATATGCAAGTTTTACGCTTTATGCCGGTTTCCCAGCCAGTATGTGTTTCTAGTTCTTAGGGGATCAACGCTCCCAGCAGTCCATAGGACACGATGGACATGATCACTGATGCCAGTGCGATTCCCAGCAGCACCGCCGGAAATGCTTTTTTGAATTTCATGCCGAGCAGTGCAGCCAGCAGAGAGCCGGTCCATGCACCGGTTCCGGGAAGCGGAATCCCTACGAACAATACCAGTCCCCAGAATTCATATTTTTCTACCTGCTCACGCTTGCTCAAGGCACGTGCTTCCATCTTCTCAACCATGGGACGGAAGGTCTTCGTCTGTTTGAGCCAGTTAAAGATCGGTGTGATCAGCAGCAGGATGAACGGAACCGGAATAATATTTCCGATAATGCAGATCCACAGTGCTCTGGTAATATTGATGTTCAGCACAGATGCTGCCAGCAGACCACCTCTGAGTTCCAGGATCGGTACCATGGAAATGATGAAAACGATCATTTCCCGGGATACATGGCCGCTCAGCGCAGAGATCACCCATGACATAATTGATTCCATTATTTTTTACCTCATATAGTCTCTCAAAAATTCATAAAATGCTTCCATCTGCTCATCGGTTCCGATGGTCACGCGGAGATAATTGTTGATCCGCGGCTGGTCAAAGTAACGGACATAGATATCCTTCTGGCGCAGCGCCTGGAACAGTTCTTTCGCCGGGTAATCCGGATGGGTGATGAACAGGAAATTTGCCTTGGAGTCCGGGAAGGAGAATCCCATCTCTCCTAACACTTCCTTGGCATGCTCCCGGGTCTTCATGATCCGGGTGCGAGTCTCATTAAAATATGCCTGATCCTTCACAGCTTCCACGCCGCAGGCCAGAGAGGTCTGGTTCAGGGTGTAGGAATTGAAGGAATATTTTACGTCGTTTAAATATTTGATCAGCTTTGGAGAACCGATGGCAAAGCCGATCCGCATACCGGCCAGAGAACGGGATTTGGAAAATGTCTGTACCACCAGCAGATTCTCATATTTTTCCACCAGCTTCAGGGCAGACTCCGCACCAAAGTCCACGTATGCTTCATCTACGATCACGACCACATCCGGGTTGTGACGGATGATGTCTTCCACATCGTCAAGTCCCATAGCCAGTGCTGTAGGAGCATTGGGGTTCGGGAAGACGATACCGCCATTCTCCCCATAGTAATCTTCCTTGCGGATGCAGAAATTCTCATCCAGTGCCACCCGCGTATGTGGGATCCGGAATTCTTCTGCCCATACAGGATAGAAGGAATAACTGATATCCGGGAACAGGATCGGTTTTTCAGAGTTAAAGAAGGTCATGAATGCCATAGCCAGCACATCATCAGAGCCAACTCCCACAAACACCTGCTCCGGCTTTACGTGATAATTCTCAGCCAGTGCATTTACCAGTACAGAGGCTGCCGGGTCAGGATAACGACGCAGCGCATCCTCGTCTGGATGTCGCAGTACCTTAGCCACGCCTGGGGCGGGAGGATAGGGATTCTCGTTGGTGTTCAGTTTGATCATCTGCGGCCGGTTGGGCTGTTCTCCCGGTGTGTAGGGAGTCACCTTCCGGACATTCTCTTCCCATGTACTCATCTTATCTTATTCTCCTTTTAAGGTCGCAATACCTTTTTCCACCATAAATACCGGATGATAGGACAGCTTTGCAGTCCGCAGACCTTCTTCTCCTGTGTCATCCTCACGGTTCACATATTTGTACCCGGATACTTCATGCTCCAGAAACTGCTGGTTGATCAGCGGATAAGCACCTCTCACATCTGCATATGCCTTTTCGATGTGCACGACAAATGTATCATCACACACAGGCTCGCCCAGGGTAAATGCCACTACCTTTCCTCCTGCACGAAGGAGTCCGCCCTTCAGATTAAGTTCCTTAAACAGCCGCAGGGAGTTCAGCGTCACACACATCTCCTGATTCTTCTCCGGGTCTTCCTCACAGCCATTGGCTCCGCGCCATTTCAGAGCCATTTGAAAGCATTCTTCCACATTGGAATCCGTAATGGTCTCATATGACCAGTCCGGGTATGCTGCCTTGAACTGGTTGATATGGTTCTTCTTCCCGTGATATTTTTTTCCTGATAAATTGATCAGTTTTTCTGTCTCATAGACATAATCTTCATAATCTCTGGGCCAGGTCACCTGGAATTTTCCTGGGAAATAACTCTCCAATTCATTCATTTCTTCTGTACTGAGAGCATGCAGCTGAAACGGATATCCTTTTTCCTGTGCATCCTGCATCAGAAGCTCTACAACCTTTTTACGGTCCCCGGCTCCGATCGGATACGTATAAGAATAGGCACCTTCAGGGCCTGTCCGGAAAACTGCTGTTCCTTCGATCTCCGCCCAGCCCTCATTGTAGAAACGTGCCCACAGATAAACATTTGCAAATGTTCTCTCGCAGCCTCTGAGTCTGCGTTCAGACAGATGCTTCAGAATCGTCTCCCTGTCATCCAGTTCGGGTCTTCTGAATAAAATCTCCATCATTTAGTCAAACAGCCTTTCTTTATACACGCCGGCATCGATCAGTTCCCTGAAGGAACGGACTACCAGCGGCTTGTCCTCTTTATAGGTTACACCAAACCATTTGTCGCGGGATTCCAGAACAGTTACATTGCACACACCGGTCTGGATCAGCTGATCCACAACGGTAGGGATCAGATACTCACCCTTGGTCTGGTCTTTGAGTGCACCTAAAAATTCTGCAAATCCTTTTTCCAGAATGCCGAAGATCTCCGGAGTGAAGCCCCACATGTTCATGGATACCGGACAATGTGCCTGAACTGCTGTGAGACTTCCATCCTCTGCCTGTACGGCTGCACCTTCTGCGGTCTTTACGATATTTTTGGTCTCTGTTACTTTGGTCAGGTGACCCTGCTCATTGACACTGCAGATACCTCTGGTCACGCCGCCATTTTCACTTAAGGTATTTTCCAGAAGGAAGCCTGCCATGCAGAAATCCAGTTTATCACTGGCCGGATGTTCTTCCACCAGATAGTCATGCACTTTCACAAATGCTTCTTTTCCATAATAGTCATCTGCATTGATCACCGCAAATGGCTCATTCACCAGATCTTTACAGGAAAGGATTGCCTGACCGGTACCCCACGGCTTGGTTCTGTCGGCAGGTTTTGTGAATCCGGCCGGAAGGTCATCGATCTCCTGAAATGCATAAGCGGTCTCCACCAGCTTCTCCATACGATTGCCGATAATCTCGCGGAAATCTTTTTCCAGATCCTTGCGGATGATAAATACGACTTTATTAAATCCTGCTTCCAGCGCATCATGAATCGAATAATCCATGATGATCTCACCGGACGGTCCTACTGGCTCCAGCTGTTTGATACCGCCGCCGAAACGACTGCCAATTCCTGCTGCCATAACTACCAGTGTTGTTTTTCTCATGTTTCCCCTCCTGTATTCCTACATGATACTCTTCATAGTTTCAATTACTTTTCCAACATATTCTTTGCAAAGCTCCTGGGTGGTTGCCTCTACCATGACACGCAGCAGCGGCTCCGTACCGCTCTCACGCACCAGGATACGTCCGTCGCTTCCCAGATCTTCTTTCACCTGTTCGATCACTTCTTTTACCGCCGGATGCTCCAGCACTGCTTTCTTGTCTGTCACTCGTAAGTTCTCCAGCAGCTGTGGATAGATCTTCACCTCAGATGCCAGTGTTCCCAGTGTCGTCTTCTTCTCCAGCAGCACTTCCATGATCTTTAGGGAAGTCAGGATACCGTCACCTGTAGTCGCATGTTTGCTGAAAATAATATGGCCAGACTGCTCACCGCCCAGACGATAGCCGTTCTCCATCATATTTTCAAATACATATTTATCGCCGACCTTGGTCTGCTGGTAATGAAGTCCAACTTTGTCGCATGCCTTGTACAGACCAATATTGGACATGACGGTGGTAACGATCATATCATCCTTGAGCTGTCCGATCTCTTTGAGATATTTACCACACACATAGAGGATCAGGTCTCCATCGATTACATTTCCATTTTCATCTACTGCCAGGCAGCGGTCTGCGTCTCCGTCATAAGCGAATCCTACATCCAGTCCTTTTTCTTTTACAAATGCCTGCAGTCCCTCGATATGGGTGGATCCGCAGTCACGGTTGATGTTGGTTCCGTCCGGTTCGTTGTTGATCACATAGGTCTTAGCCCCCAGTGCATCAAATACACTCTTGGCAATGGAAGATGCACTTCCGTTGGAACAGTCAAGTCCTACACGCATGGTCTTGAAGGAACGTGTCGGCAGAGAGATCAGATAACCGATGTAGCGGTTACGGCCTGCAGAAAAGTCCACCGTGCGTCCGATATTTTCTCTGGTTGCAAATGGGATCTCTTCGGTCTTGCCATCAATATAATCCTCGATCTTCTGCTCCACATCTGCTTCCAGCTTGTAGCCGTTTCCGTTGATGATCTTGATTCCATTATCATAGAACGGGTTGTGGCTGGCAGAAATCATGATGCCGCAGTCAAAGCCTTCGGTCCTTACCACGTAAGATACGCTCGGTGTGGTGGTTACATGAAGCAGATATACATCTGCTCCGGATGCAGTCAGACCTGCTACCAGTGAGTACTCAAACATATAGCTGGATCTTCTGGTATCTTTTCCGATCACAACCTGTGCTTTGTGTTCCCTGCCATAGTACCAGCCAAGGAAACGACCTACTTTGTAGGCATGCTCAACGGTCAGATTTACGTTTGCTTCTCCACGAAAGCCGTCTGTTCCAAAATATTTTCCCATGTTTTGCTCCTTACTATCCTACTTAATATATTTTTTATAAGGTCATCTGACAGCGAAGACCTTAATCGTTCATATTTGCCAGCTTCTTTGCCTGATCGGCTGCGATACAGGCATCGATGATCTCCTGGATATCTCCATTCATGATCTTATCAAGCTTATACAGTGTCAGGTTGATCCGGTGATCGGTCACACGTCCCTGTGGGAAGTTGTAGGTACGGATCTTCTCGGAACGGTCTCCGGTACCGATCTGGCTGCGGCGCATCTCTGCCTCCGCATCATGTCTCTGCTGCTGTTCAATATCATACAGCTTTGCACGAAGCAGTGCAAATGCCTTTGCTTTATTCTGAAGCTGTGATTTCTCGGTCTGGCTGTATACCACGATTCCAGTCGGATAATGCGTAAGACGCACTGCGGAGTCTGTGGTGTTGACACACTGTCCACCGTTACCGGATGCACGCATAACGTCGATACGGATATCTTTGTCCTCGATCTTGATATCAATATCCTCATCTACCTCCGGCATCACTGCCACACTGATCGTTGATGTATGGATACGTCCACCGGACTCTGTCTCCGGCACACGCTGCACACGATGAACGCCAGACTCATATTTCATCATGGAATATGCGCCCTGACCATTGATCATAAAGGTCACGCTCTTCATACCGCCGATACCGATCTCGTCGCACTCCACGATCTCCGTCTTCCAGCGTCTGGACTCTGCATAATGCACATACATCCGATAAATCTCAGCTGCGAACAGAGCTGCCTCATCTCCACCTGCGCCGGCACGGATCTCCACGATAACGTTCTTCTCATCATTAGGATCCTTGGGCAGAAGCAGGATCTTCATCTCCTGTTCCAGCTCTATGATCCGCTTCTTCGCGTCAGACATCTCTTCCTTGAGCATCTCACGCATCTCATCATCAGACTCGCTCTCCAGCATGGCGAGACTGTCTTCTACGGTTTCCTGACATTTCCGATATTCTGTGTAGGCATCCACCAGCGGCTGCAGGTCAGACTGCTCCTTCATCAGCTTGCGGAAACGATTCTGGTCATTGACTACCGACGGTTCGGTCAGTTCGTTGGTGATCTCTTCAAACCGTCTTACCAGATCTTCCAGTTTATCAAACATCTTTTTTCCTCCATATCATTAACCACAGTACACGCCGCTCACGACCCGGTCAAGTCCTGCCAGATCCTGAATCACGCGCACCTCTGCAAAATGTTCCTTCATAAGGGCGCTGACTGCTTCTCCCTGATCGTAGCCGATCTCGAAGAGCAGCCGTCCGCCTTTTCTTAAATACTGCACACTCTCTGCCGTGATCTTCCTGTAAAAATCAAGGCCGTCTTCTCCGCCATCCAGTGCCATACGTGGCTCATGGATACGCACCTCTTCTTCCAGTGTCTCCACCACTGCTTTTTCAATATATGGTGGATTGGACAGAATCATGTCATACTGCCCCTGCACTTCTGCGAAGAGATCGCTGTGCAGAAATGTGGCTTCTACCTGAAGCCGCCCGGCATTTTCTTCTGCCACCTGCAAAGCCTCTCTGGACAGATCCACACCGGTTCCGTGAAGGATTCCACGGCACTTTTTCTCTCCCAGCTTCAGAACGCTCAATAAGATGCATCCCGATCCGGTACACACATCCAGAATGTCCATGCCGCTCCTCACATAGTTCAGTGCCTCTTCCACCAGCACCTCGGTGTCCTGTCTGGGAATCAGCACATGTTCGTTGACCTTGAATGTAAGGCCCATAAACTCCTGCTCCCCGGTCAGATGCTGCAGCGGAATGTGGGTGCTTCTCTTGTCTATCATCTGACGGTACAAGACTTCCTGTTCCTGCGGCACTTCCCGCTCTGGGTCCAGAAAATACTGGCTGCGGCTCACACCTGTCACATATTCCAGCAGATACCAGGCGTCCAAATCCCACTCTGCGATCCCGGCATTCTGAAGAATCTCTCTTCCTTGTTTTAATAAGGTTCCCAGTGTCATCTACAGATCCTCGATCTTGATCTCATCCAGCTCCTCCAGTTCCGGTACGTCTGTCTGCCCGGATTCAAGCTCCGGTACATCCGGTTCCAGCTCCTCCAGCGGCTCCTCCTCTTTGAGTCCCTGGAATGCTCTCCAGTCAAAGACTGCTTCCACTGCTGCGATGGCAACCTCGATCATGTCATCATCCGGCTCTTTGGTGGTCAGCATCTGCATCCCTTTGCCCGGAAGACTTAAGATCCGCATGACAATATTGTTGCTGCGTCCTGCCAGGCGAATGAACTCATATGCCACTCCGGCAATGACCGGAACCAGCAGCACACGGACGACCACTCGTGCCACCGGTGACTCTACCCGAATGAAGATAAAGAAAATAATACTGATCACCATAACGATGAACAGAAAGCTGGTGCCGCAGCGCGCATGATAACGGGAGCTTTTCCGCACATTTCTCACACTCAGTGCTCTTCCGCGCTCAATGCAATTGATACACTTGTGCTCTGCACCATGATACATATACGTTCTGCGGATATCCTTCATAGAAGAGATCAGTGCCACATAGAGAATGAAGATTCCCATGCGGATACAGCCTTCCACAATGGCCAGCAGTGTATTGGATACGATAAATTTCCGAAAAAGTCCGGACAGGAAGTAGGGAAGCAGCATAAAGATCAGCACTGCCATGATCACAGAAAATGCCACGGTCGCTCCCATCACTACTTTCTCTGCCTTCTCACCAAACAGCTTCAGAAGAAATTTCTCAAATTTTCCCGGCTTTGCCTCTTCTTCCTCATCCTCATAAAAGCTTGCGGACCAGGACAGAGTCTTCATTCCCAGGATCATAGAATCTATAAAATTCACCATTCCCCGGATCAACGGCAGCTTCGCCCAGGCTTTGTCTCCTGCAATACCAACATACTCGTCAATCTTTACCTCGATCTCGCCGTCCGGTCTTCTCACGGCTACGGAGTACTGGCTCTTATTTTTCATCATAATGCCTTCCAGCACTGCCTGACCGCCTATTCCTGATGGTTTCAATATTTCACATCCTTTGGTTTAATTAAAAATAGGTTGAGATTACTTCTAACCTCAACCTTACTTTTAGCAATCTTATTTGCTGATACCATATTTACGATTGAACTTATCAATACGTCCGCGGGCTGCTGCCACTTTCTGCTGTCCAGTGTAGAATGAATGACACTTGGAACAGATCTCCACATGGATATCAGGTTTGGTAGAACCGGTAACAAATGTGTTACCGCAGTTGCAGGTTACGGTTGCCTGATAGTACTCCGGATGGATTCCTTCTCTCATATTCTTTTCACCTCTCTTATTATTCGTGAACTTCCAGCACAGGTGCTGATTCCCGGCCAATACCGCTCCGATACTTCCACGGTAAGATATCCCGGGCTAACCCCGCAAGTCCCTGCGGTTCTCTGATTGCCTGTGGGCAATCACCTACATTAACCATTAGATTATAGCACAGGCACATGCCTGATGCAAGAATTTCTTAGAAAAATCTTGTCTGTTTTGCATTTTGTGCAAATTCTTTATTGTCTTTGGTCCGTGAGAACAGGTTGAGGATGGTCTCTACGGCATCATCTGCTTTCATTCCATTGAGTGCTTTACGGATATTGTCCATAGCCTGCTGTTCGTCCGGATCCAGCAGAAGGTCATCTCGACGGGTACTGGATTTGGGAATATCGATAGCCGGGAAGATTCTCTTCTCGGACAGCTTCCGGTCAAGCACCAGTTCCATATTACCGGTACTCTTGAACTCCTCGTAGACCACGTCATCCATCTTGCTGCCGGTATCAACCAGAGCCGTTGCAAGAATGGTCAGGCTTCCGCCTTCTCTTAAGTTTCTCGCTGCACCGAAGAAACGCTTCGGCATATGCAATGCAGCCGGATCAAGACCACCGGACAGGGTACGTCCGCTTGGCGGAACGATCAGGTTGTAGGCACGGGCCAGTCGGGTGATGCTGTCCAGAAGGATCACTACGTCCTTTCCTGACTCTACCATACGCTTTGCACGTTCGATCACCATCTCTGACACTCTCTTGTGGCGCTCAGCCAGTTCATCGAATGTAGAATAGACAACCTCCACATGCTGTCCCTCGATCGCCTCTTTTACATCCGTAACCTCCTCCGGACGCTCATCGATCAGAAGGATGATCAGATACATCTCCGGATTGTTGGTGGTAATAGATTTTGCCACTTCTTTCAGAAGGGTTGTCTTACCTGCTTTCGGAGGAGCTACGATCATACCACGCTGTCCTTTTCCGATGGGTGCGATCTCATCCATCACACGGACTGCCGTACTTCCTCCTTTCCGTTCCAGACGAATCCTCTGATTCGGGAAGATTGGAGTCAGATCTTCAAAATTCGGACGTTTTGCATTTACATCCGGATTCAGATCATTCACGCTTTTCAGATATAACAATGCACTGAATTTTTCTTTTTCCGTCTTAATCTTCGTATTTCCAACCAGGATATCACCGGTCTTCAGTCCGAATCTACGGATCTGTGCCGGAGATACGTAGACGTCATGCTCTCCCGGAAGATAATGATCACTTCTGATAAATCCAAAACCGTCTGCCATAACTTCCAGAATACCGGTCACGGTCTGTCCACTGTCCAGCTGTTCCATATCAGCCACGGTGCGTCCGCTGTCTGCAGCCTGCGCTTTCACTGACTCTGCAGCTCTTTCCTTCTCGTCTTCTGCCAGCATCACCTGGATCACAGCCTCTTTCCGCATGGTAGAGGTTCCTTTGATGCCTCTGCTCTTAGCCACATCTCTTAATACTGCCAGAGAAAGAGACTCATATTTTTCTTTCATATTATCTGCCATAAAATCCTCCTGCGATTTTTTCTTCGTCATCTGTTGTCTTAACTAAATGGGGAAATGTTCCGCCTGACGTGCGAAATAGTTGTATGGAATCTGTCTGTCGATGAATACCTGTCTTTCTTCACTAACACTATTTTTAGTATACTCTCTTTATCCCTAAATGAAAAGGGAAACTTTCATTGATTTTTATTTTTTCCTATGATAGATTGAATATATGAGACTATGGAATGACAAACCTTACCACTCTCTGGACTATGAGTTAAAAAAACGGTTCGGAGAAAAAGTATATCGACTGGCGTTAAACGGCGGCATGACCTGTCCTAACCGGGACGGCACTGTAGGTCACGGAGGCTGCATCTTCTGCAGCGGCGGCGGTTCCGGCGAATTTGCCTCCGATCCGGCCCTCTCCATCCGGGAACAGATTGAATCCGGCAAGGAACGGCTCTCCCACAAACGCCCGGTCAATGCATACATTGCCTATTTTCAGGCATTTACCAATACCTATGCACCGGTGGATTATCTGCGGACCATCTTCACAGAAGCCATTGCCCATCCCCAGGTGGTATTATTATCTATCGCCACCCGCCCGGACTGCCTGCAGCCAGAGATCGTGGAGCTGCTGGCCCAGTTAAATCAGATCAAGCCTGTCTGGGTGGAGCTTGGACTTCAGACCATGCACGAAGATACCGCCCGTGATATCCGGCGCGGTTATCCCCTGTCCGTCTTTGAGGATGCGGTGAACCGTCTGCGTGCGGCTGGTCTGGAAGTGATCGTCCACACGATCCTCGGACTTCCCGGAGAAGACCAGGAGCGGATGTTTGAAACCCTGCATTATCTGAACGATCAGGATATTCAAGGCATAAAGCTCCAGCTTCTGCATATTTTGAAAGGGACAGACCTGGCAGTCCGCTACGCGGAAGACCCGTTCCACGTATTTACTATGGAGGAATATGTGAAGCTGATCCCCGCCTGCGTGGAGATCTTACGCCCTGATCTGGTCATCCACCGGCTGACCGGTGATGGTCCTAAGGATCTGCTCATCGAGCCCCGCTGGAGTCTGGCAAAGAGAACTGTGCTGAACAGTATTCACCGGGAATTCCGCCTGCTGGATACGTGGCAGGGAAAAAAATATAGAAAGAAGGAGACACCCTATGGCTGATACGCTGAGTTTATATAAACTGATCATTCTGAAAATGCTGGAACAGGTGGAATATCCGCTGACCAATTCTCAGATCACCGAATTTATTCTGGACAAAGAATACACCAATTATTTCACCGTTCAGCAGGCACTCTCCGAGATGGATGAGACCGGTCTTGTAAATGTGACTACCAAGCGAAATAATTCTCTGTATCACATCACCGATGCCGGAAAAAATACACTGGAATTTTTTGGGAATAAGATCTCTGATGCGATCCTGACAGATATTCACAATTACCTGGAGGAACACAAGATCGCGATCCGTGAAGCTCTGTCTACCACCGCTGATTATTTTGTAGGAAATAATGGCGAGTACGTGGTACGCTGCCGCGTTCGTGAGCAGGATTCCAATCTGATCGACCTGACTTTCCAGGTTCCATCAAAAAAGCAGGCGGAATCCGCCTGCAGTCACTGGGCTGAAAAAAGCCAGAATATTTATGCTACGATCATGAAAGAACTCTTGTAAACCTTCAGAGTGCATCCGCAAATGCAATTTTGCGAATGCACTCTGAAGGTCATTTTATCCTCTTCTCAATGTATGAATATCTTCTCTCAATTCTTTGATGCTTTTCAGGATATGGTCGAATGCGCCTGCCTCCGAAAGCTTCAGGATGATCAGCCCCACCGGAACTGCAACGATCATGCCGATCAGACCGGCAGCACGCCAGCCAATGAACATGAATACCAGTGTGGTCAGTGTATCTATGCCGATGCTGTCACTCACCATCTTCGGCTGGATCAGCTGTCTTGTGACCTGAGTCACGGCATAGAGGATCACCAGTCCTGCTGCCAGCGGGAGATTACCGCACAGCACCAGATACAGCGCCCATGGAATCATCACTGTTCCGGTTCCCAGCATAGGCAGGAAATCCAGAACCGCAATGATCAACGCAAGGAATACTGCATACTCAATTCTCATGACCAGGAATCCAACAAATAGAATGATTCCTACGATTCCCATGATCTTAAACTGTGCACGGAAATATCCGCCCAACGCATAGGTGAGTCGATTCCATACCAGCTTCAGCTGTTCTGCTGTATCCGTTGGAACCAGCTTTCTCGCCATCTTCTGGATCCGGTCTCTCTGCGCAATAAAAAAGTAAGCGAACAGCAGAGTAAATAAAAACGATATCAGAATTGACGGAATGTTCTTTGCCACATTTCCTGCAGCACCTACCGTAATGCTTCCCAGACTTCCGGCAATCTGTCCCAGATTGGAAGTGATCAGATCCGTCAATTGTTCGATCTTATCACTCATCTCCGGAGACATACGGCCAACCATCTGCTGCAGCTGGTCTCCCAGGTGATTCAGGCTATCCAGCAAGGTCGCATAATAAGCCGGGAAACGCTCCACGATCTTCGCGCCTTCATAAAACAACGCAGTGATCCCATAATAGCATCCCAGCACGATCAGCAGGATCGCACCTAAGATCACCACAAAGGAACTGTGCTTCCGCACAATGTGCAGCCGTTTCTCCAGAAATTTCACCAGTGGATTGGCAATACAGGCGATCAGCCAGCCCAGCACCACCGGCATGAAAAACTTCAGCAGTGCCGGTCCTGCCAGTATCAGGAACAGGACTTCCGCAAGGAAGATCCCCACATTCAGTACATTTCGTCCGATCCGCTTTATCAACACTGCTCCCTCAGTTGTTTTATGCGCATCTTCGCTCATCTTATACTCCTTCTTCCGATTCATCCTCTCTCAGAGAATTGATGACCTCCCAGATCTCATCACGACCCTGTTTGGTCTCTGCAGAGAATGGGATCACTTTTGTTCCAGGCAGCAGATTCAGTCCTTCTTTGATCGCTTTGATCTGCTTCTGCACCTGACTTCTCTTGATCTTATCCAGTTTTGTAGCAATGATAATGGGTTCAAATCCCTGATGGACCACCCAGTCATACATGGTCTTGTCATTGGCCGACGGGTCATGACGGATGTCAATGAGCAGAAACACTGCACGCAGCTGCTTTGATCCATGCAGATACCGCTCGATCATTTTACCCCATTTTGCTTTGATCTCATTGCTTACTTTTGCGTAACCATAGCCCGGCAGGTCCACCAGGTACAGGTCACCGTTTACTTTATAAAAATTGATGGTCTGGGTCTTACCCGGCTGGGAAGATGTCCTGGCCAGGGACTTCCGATTCAGAAGTCCGTTGATCAGGGAAGATTTTCCCACGTTGGATTTCCCCGCAAATGCCACTTCCGGCCATTCATTTTCCGGAAGCTTGCTGGTGATGCCGCATACGGTCTCCAGCTCTGCCTGCTTGATGATCATATATTTTCTCCTTTCCCGATCTGCATTGTTCAAGGCTGCGACGCCTGCGCAGTCCTTCATTACTGCACAAATGCATGCGAGATTACATCATTCATATTCTGTGCATAGACCAGTTCCAGTCCGCCGGTGATCTCTCTGGACAGCTCTTCCACATCACGGCGGTTTTTCTCCGGTACAATAACAGTCTTCATGCCAGCCCCTTTCGCTGCCAGAAGCTTCTCCTTCAGGCCGCCGATGGGCAATACCCGTCCACGGAGAGTGATCTCTCCGGTCATGGCCACATCTGCCCGCACCGGTTTATTTAACACTGCAGACAACATGGCTGTTGCCATGGTGATTCCTGCTGACGGACCATCCTTCGGCACTGCGCCTTCCGGAATATGGATGTGGATGTCATGCTGCTGGAAATACTCCGGATCCAGCTCATAGTCATCGCTGACGGAACGGATGTAGCTGATTCCCGCCTTGGCAGACTCCTGCATAACATCTCCAAGCTGTCCGGTCAGTTCAAATTTTCCTTTACCAGGCATAAGGTTCACTTCGATCTCCAGTGTATCTCCGCCTACGCTGGTCCATGCCAGACCGCGGACAATCCCCACCTCATCGTGCTCAGCCTTCATATTGGTCTCATAGATGCTTTTTCCCAGATATTTCTCCAGATTACGCTCCGTGATCTGAACCTTCTTCCGGTTCTTCTCCAGAATCTCCCGGTCTGCTTTTCTGCACAGGGATGCAATCCGCCTCTCCAGTGCACGTACACCGGATTCTCTGGTATACTCATGGATGATCTTCTGCATCGCCTTCTCACTGATCTGAAATCTGCTTTCATCCAGTCCATGCTTCTTCATCTGCTTCTGCATCAGATGCTCCGTGGCGATGTGGTATTTTTCATTTTCAGTATAACCACTGACCTCGATGATCTCCATACGGTCAAGCAGCGGTCTCGGTACGGTGCTCAGATCATTTGCTGTACAGATAAACATCACTTCTGACAGATCCATGGGGATCTCCACATAATGATCCCGGAATTTGCTGTTCTGCTCGCTGTCCAACACCTCCAAAAGTGCTGAGAAGGTGTCTCCCTTATAATCTGCGCTGACCTTGTCGATCTCGTCCAGCACCATCAGCGGATTCTTCACACCTGCCTGACGGATACCATCCACGATACGTCCCGGCATGGCTCCGATATAGGTTCTGCGATGTCCGCGGATCTCCGCCTCATCATGAACGCCGCCCAGACATATGCGTACGTATTTCTTATTCAATGCTTCTGCAATAGAACGGGCTACCGATGTCTTACCAGTTCCAGGCGGTCCCACCAGACAGAGGATCGGACTCTCACTGGCATCCAGCATCTTGCGGACTGCCAGAAATTCCAGAATACGCTCTTTGACTTTTTCCAGTCCATAGTGCTCCTTTTCCAGAATATCTTCCGCCACTTTCAGATCCAGCCTGTCTTCGCCTCTCTTGTCCCACGGAAGATCCAGCAGTGTCTCAATATAGCCGCGGCTCACCGATGCCTCTGCAGAATTAAAGCCTGCATTCAGAAATCTCTGGATCTCTTTCTCAATCCGCTCCTTCACTTCATCAGAAGCTTCCAGCTTCTCTACCGCTTCACGAAACGTCTCCGCTTCTGTATTCGGGCCATCATCGCCCAGTTCCTCCCGGATCACCTTCATCTGCTCCCGCAGATAATATTCCTTCTGCTGCTTATCTACCCGCGCTTTTACCTTTTCCTGCACGTTTCGGCGATATCGTTCGATCTCAATCTCATTATTCAGGGTGATGCACAGCATCTCGTAACATGCGGACAGGCTCTGTGTCTCCAGTAGACGCTGCTGCTTCTCCCAGTCAAAGGGCGCATGTACCATAACCTGTGTGATCATATCCTCCAGGGTTCTGCTGTCCAGCACCTGACGCACCAGTTCCTTACTGTTTCTGCTGGCTCCTTCGCAGTAGGTCTGAAAGATCTCCTTCAGATTGCGAAGCATGGCTTCCTTTCCAACCAACGGCAGATCGCCGAAATCTTCCGGCTCCGACTCCTCCACCTGAGCATTCAGATACTCACCGGTCTCAAGTTCCACCAGTCTGGCCCGGAACATACCTTCTACCAGTACCCGTAATATATTGTGCGGCATCTTCACGATCTGCTTGATCTCCACGACCGTTCCGTATGTAAACAGATCCTCCTGCTCCGGCGCATCTGTATCCGGATCTTGCTGTGTCACCACAAACAGATTCTGCTTCTGAGACAATGCCTGCTCCACAGCCTTGATCGATCTGGATCTGCTCACGTCAAAATGCGTAACCATCTCCGGCAGAACAACCATTCCACGCAGTGCCACCGCAGGAATCCTGTATTCTGTTGTCTCCATCTGCCATCCTCCTTCTTTATCTAAAAAAGCCGTACCACACGGACGGCTGCCGTGTGTATGTTAACACACCAGCCTGTCTTGTGACACGGCTCCCTCATTTAATTTCTTCAACAATTTGGAACCGTCTTCTCACGCTTCTAAATTGTCACTCATTTTCTTGCTATCATCGGGACTCCGCTGCCATCCACCGCTTCTTCTGTGATGGTACAGCTCTCAATCGTGTCATCCGACGGAATCGTAAACATCAGATCCATCATGGTCTCTTCCATAATAGAACGCAGTCCTCTGGCTCCTGTCTTGCGGGCAATGGTCTTATCCGCAATGGCTTTCACCGCATCATCTGTAAACTTCAGATCCACGCCATCCAGTTCAAACAGCTTCTGATACTGGCGGACGATGGAGTTCTTCGGCTCCAGCAGAATACGGACCATATCATCTCTGCTCAGTGGATCCAGAGATACAGAGATCGGCACACGCCCCATGAACTCTGGAATCATACCGAATTTGATAAAATCCTCCGGCAATGCATTTCGCAGAAGTTCCCCTACATTTTCCTGACGCTTGTCACGGATATCTGCATTAAATCCGATGGACTTCTGATCCATACGTGTCTCAATGATCTTATCCAGACCTTCAAATGCTCCACCGCAGATAAACAGAATGTTGGTGGTATCGATCTGGATCAGCTCCTGATGGGGATGCTTTCTTCCACCCTGAGGTGGTACGGATGCAACGGTTCCCTCCAGGATCTTCAAAAGAGCCTGCTGTACGCCCTCTCCGGATACATCTCTGGTGATGGACGGGTTCTCTGATTTTCTGGTGATCTTATCGATCTCGTCAATATATATAATGCCTTTCTGGGCACGTTCGATGTCATAGTCTGCAGCCTGAATGATCTTCAGAAGGATGTTCTCCACATCCTCACCCACATATCCGGCCTCAGTCAGAGTCGTTGCGTCTGCAATGGCAAACGGAACGTTCAGAATGCGGGCCAGAGTCTGTGCCAGAAGGGTCTTGCCGGAACCGGTAGGTCCAAGCAACAAAATGTTGCTCTTCTGCAGCTCCACATCCAGATCCTGCTGTGCAAGGATTCTCTTATAATGATTATAAACTGCCACGGACAGTACCTTTTTTGCATTTTCCTGTCCGATCACATATTCATCCAGAAAGCTCTTGATCTCTTCCGGTTTGAGAAGATGGATATCTTCCTCAGATGTGTGATTGTTCTCTTCCTGCATCTCTTCTTCAATGATCTCTGAGCAAAGTTCTACGCAGGCATCGCAAATATAGACGCCATTTGGTCCCTTCAAAAGCTTCATGACCTGACTTTCTGTCTTGCCGCAGAAGGAACACCTGATTTCATTTCTAGCCATGTGTGTCTCCCTTAGTGTCCTGCAATTACCTGATCGATCAGTCCGTAGGACTTCGCCTCTTCAGCAGTCATATAGTTATCGCGGTCAGTGTCGCGTACGATCACATCCAGCGGCTGACCGGTGCGCTCTGCCAGAATACTGTTCAGCTTTTCCTTGGTGCGCAGAATGTGTTTTGCTGCGATCTCGATCTCCGTTGCCTGTCCCTGTGCTCCGCCAAGCGGCTGATGGATCATGATCTCTGCGTTCGGAAGTGCAAAACGTTTGCCTTTTGCACCGCCTGCCAGAAGAAATGCACCCATGCTGGCTGCCATACCAATACAGATGGTAGACACGTCGCACTTGATATAATTCATAGTATCAAAAATTGCCATGCCGGCAGTTACAGAACCGCCCGGGCTGTTAATATACAGATGAATATCTTTTCCCGGGTCCTCGGACTCCAGGAACAGAAGCTGAGCCACGATCAGGCTGGCTGTGGTCTCATTTACCTCTTCTCCAAGGAAAATGATACGCTCCTTCAGCAGTCTGGAGTAGATATCATAATTTCTCTCTCCTCTGCTGGTCTGTTCAATCACATAAGGTACTAATGCCATTTATTTGTCCTCCTCCTGAATGATGTAACTCCCTCGTCTGTGTATATCATTCGTCTATAAAAGGGCACAGCGAACTGCCATGCCCTTTTGTATCTTTCTTTTTAAGCCTCTACTGCAGCTTCCGCAACCAGTTTGGCAGCTTTCTGGACTGCGATATCCTTCTTCATCTCTTCCATCTGACGCTCGCCTAACAGCTCTTTGATCTTGTCAGCTTCCATCTTGTACATGTCAGCCATCTTCTTGATCTCTTCCTCAATGTCAGCTTCCTCAGCAACCAGATTCTCAGCCTGAGCTACTGCTTCCAGTACCAGACGGCTCTGGATGTTCTGAAGTGCTCTCGGTTTCATCTCTTCCATGTATTTCTCCTCGGTCAGGCCGGTGAACTGGAAGTACTGATCCAGAGAGATACCCTGAGACTGGATTCTCTGAGCGAACTCATCCAGCATCTGGCGGGTCTGATACTCTACCATAGCATCCGGGATCTCCATCTTAGCTCCCTCGATGATCTTGCCGATTACAGCATCCTCTTTTGCTCTTGCAGCCTCATCCTCTTTCTCTTTGAGGAGTTTAGCCTTAATATCTGCTTTATATTCATCCAGAGTATCAAACTCAGATACTTCCTGAGCGAACTCATCATCTACTGTCGGAAGCTCTTTTACTTTGATTCCGTTTACTTTGCATTTGAATACTGCTGCTTTTCCAGCCAGTTCTTTTGCACCGTACTCCTCCGGGAAGGTTACGTTTACATCAAGCTCTTTGCCGATCTCAGCTCCAACAAGCTGATCCTCAAAGCCCGGGATAAAGGTATTGGATCCGATAGTCAGATCATAGTTCTCACCTTTGCCGCCCTCAAATGCAACACCATCAACAAATCCCTCGAAATCAAGAGTAACGATGTCGCCCTGTGCTACTGCACGGTCATCAACGGTTACAGTACGGGAGTTAGCCTCGCGCTCTTTGGTGATCTGTGCCTCGATCTCCTCGTCTTTTACTTCGATCGGTGCTTTCTCTACCTGGATTCCTTTGTACTCACCAAGCTCTACAGCCGGTTTTACAGCTACAGTTGCAGTAAATACGAACGGTTTGCCGCTCTCGATCTGAACAACGTCGATCTGCGGATGGGAAACGATCTCCTCGCCGCACTCTTCTACTGCATCAGAATATGCAGACGGAAGCATTGCATCGATTGCATCGTTGTAGAATACTTCTTTTCCATACATTTTCTCGATAAGCTGACGCGGAGCTTTTCCTTTACGGAATCCCGGAATGTTAATGCTTTTTTTCATTTTATTGTAAGCACCCTGGATTGCTTTCTCTACGTTCTCTGCCGGTACTTCTACGGTCAGTTTCGCCATGTTTTTCTCTAATTTTTCAACCTGTACACTCATTTTTATGTTATATCCTCCTTGTATTCTTAGATCAGTATACCCTGATTCACATACTCATAGACATTTTAAGAGTATAGCACAAAAAAATAAGACTGTCTAGGCTTTTTCCTGCTCAATACACAGAAAAAAGCCCGTCCAGCCTTGGTTTTCACACTTTTACGGCTTCAGTCGTCCGTTACTGACCGGATGACATCTGCTGTTCCTGCTTCATGATCATCTTTTTGACCATCTCGCCACCGATAGAACCGGCTTCACGGCTGGTCAGATCACCATTGTAACCGTCTTTTAAGTTCACGCCAAGCTCGCTGGCAACCTCCTCCTTAAAACGGTTCATGGCAGATTTCGCCTCCGGTACCGCCATACTGTTGGTTCCGGATTTGCTGTTCTGATTTGTCATGCTAATCACCTCCATGCCCATAGTATTCACATTTACATGGAAGAAATACTGGTAAGTGTTGGAGATTCAGAGCTATGCACATGCGGTTTTGCAAATGTGGCTCTGAATCTTCCCGATGCTTTGCGAATGGTTCTAAATCTTATACCTTAAAAATAATGCTCTGCGCCAGCTCCTGTGCTTTTTCTTCTGACACCAGCTGGCTCACCAGCGACAATGCAAACGGGATTGCAGTTCCCATGCCACGGCTGGTAGTCACATTTCCGTCCTGAGCCACCTGATCAAATACCACCTGTGCTCCGGTCAGATGCTCCTCGAATCCCGGATAGCAACATGCTTTTTTCCCTTTCAGGATTCCCAGATCTCCCAGTACACTTGGTGCTGCACAGATAGCTGCGAGCTTTTTCCCTGCTTCAAAGGATGCTGTCAGAAGCTCTGTCAGTGCTTTGCATGCTCCCAGATTCTTCGTTCCTGGCATACCTCCCGGCAATACAAAAAGTTCTGTTTCTGAAAAGTTTTCCTGTCCAATACAGGTATCACACTTAATCTCAATTCCATGCGAACCGGTCACTTTTGTCTCTCCGGTAATGGATACCATATGGATCTCCACACCTGCTCTTCTTAAAATATCTACAACTGTCAGTCCTTCGATCTCTTCAAATCCGTCTGCAAGAAATATACATGCTTTGCTCATGTGCGTATACCTTCCTTCCCGTGATAGGTGATGCCATGTGCTGTCCAGCCTTTATGGCATTTGTTTATGCTTTTTATATGTATTGTATCATTTGAACACGGGTTATGCTATATTAAAATGTAAGATACCCAGGACACAAATTTAAAGCTGTCATGTGTCCATACATTATATAAAACCAAAAGGAGTCTGCCATGAAATCATATGAAATCGAACGCAAATATCTGATCCATACCATTCCCTTTGATCTGAAGGAGTATGCATTTCACGATATCGAACAGGGTTATCTCTGCACCGAACCGGTTGTCCGCATCCGCAAGCAGGATGATACTTATTATCTCACTTACAAATCCAAAGGGCTGATGGTCCGGGAAGAATATAATCTGCCCCTGACCGCCGAGGCTTATGCACATCTGCGCGAAAAAGCTGACGGCAAGCTCATCACCAAGCGCCGTTATCTGATTCCCTTTGGAAAATATACTATTGAGCTGGATCTCTTCTCTTCCCCGAGACCAGACCTCATGCTGGCAGAAGTGGAATTTTCCTCTGAGGAAGAAGCTCTTGCCTTTAAAGCACCTGACTGGTTCGGCGAGGATGTAACCAGTTCATCCGAGTATCATAACAGCACGCTAAGTCAGTCCTGATCTTTTTCGAATCTCTTCTAATAACTGCTCCTGCGACTTTCCACCTTCCGATTCCGGCATCCGCACAAAGTGAAGCCGCAGGAGTCTCCATGCCAGCCACATGCGGGCATAAATCTGTTTCATGATTTTCTTCATACTATAATCCTCCGTTTTGTTCTTATAGACATTATTCCCTGTTTATTCATTTTTGAATGCCAACAACAACTGTCCGTTTTATAATTTCTAATCTATTATTGCTGGTTTGATTACAAATGTATGCTTTATCATACAATCCGCTTTATATCTTCTCCATTTTTTCCTCTTTATCGTACTACGTTCGTGTATTTTATTGCAACTATTACTTTTATTTCCAGTACAAATAGAATTAGTTTTCCACGTTTCTGTTCATATAAACAAGTCAAATCGGGAACTTGCTATAATAAGCGCAGATTCAAGAAGGAGAAGATCATGACCAGTTTAAAAGTTGCCGAAACGCTGAAAGAGCTGAGACATCATCGCGGATTTACTCAAAAACAGCTCAGTGAACAACTTCATATTTCCAGACAGGCTTATTCCAATTATGAGAATGGTACGAGGCTTCCGGATCTGGAGACCGCCTGCGTGATTGCAGATTATTTTCAAATCTCGCTGGATCAACTGGTTCGTGTTGGACTCCATCCCGAAAAACCGGCAGATCCATTTGCTTCACTTCCAAAAGATATGCAAGATTTTTTGTCAGATTACCACTGTCTGCCCGATGAGAAGCAGAAACGGGTACAAAGCTATACACAGTTCCTGCGCGATCGGTAAGTATGGTTATATGAATGCTAAAAGGATTCCAGAATGATTGAACCTATTCTGGAATCCTTTCTTCACTTAACTTCCTGCAAAATTTTTCTTGATTTTTATTCCATGACATGCTACTCTGAATCTAATCTGTATGTATCATTGTTCTATATCCAGATATTCAGTCCGTCGAAAGCAACTATCCATTTTATTTTTAATCTTTGCAGGATTCTTTGCATGTTCCAGTTGTAAAATTTTATAAATTCCTTGCAACGCAAAGCTAATGCAGATACAATAAAGGAGTAATCTATTGAAGACACTAAATGAAGCGTTGGGCAGCATACGCGGCGAAGTGAGCGTGGCTGCCCAAAATCTAGTCCGCGGGTTGCTAATTGGATGAAGTGTTTGGCAGCAAACGCGATGCAGTGGAAATGGCTGCCCAAAATCTAGTCCGCGGGTTGCTAATTGGATGAAGTATTGGGCAGCATACGCGGCGAAGTGAAGGTGGCTGCCCAAAATCTTGTCTGCGGGTTGCTAATTGATACGTTTAATATCATAATCACGCCTTTTGATCTCTTTGGCGAAGGCAGATACTGCTATACATTTCATGCACGCTGCGACGAGAATCCGTCTCTTGTTTTGGAAGATGGCGCAACCAGAATTTTCCTCAATACCCGCGGAACCAACCGTAATGAAGTATCCGAAGAATTAATTCAATTTCTGGAGTATATGGAGCAATCTACTTTGGATGTGGATATCCCCGATACCAATGGAAATCTCATCAAAATCCATAACCATGTCAGGCAAGTAAAAGCCAGTGAAGAGATTGGAGTGAAGTTTATGCAACGATGGGAAGAAGAAGCTATGTGGAAACGTGAAGGCAGGGAGGCTGGCCTTGCTGAGGGGCTCAATAAAGGACAGACTATAAATCAAATCTCCATCATACGATTTCAGCTTCTCAGCAAACAGATGACACCTGTTCAGATTTCTGATATTCTGGGACTTTCTTTGGCGTTTGTTCAGCAGATCTGTGACCTGCTGACAACACACCCACAGGAACCTGATGAAAAACTTGCTGATTATTTCTTAAGTAAAAACAAATAAAAATAAAGCCCCCAACTGTGCTGATATGTCCCACATATATGGTCATACACAGTTGAGGGCTTTTATCCAATCCACTAACCTTTATACGCAATCTTTCCCGCGCAGATGGTGTAATGCACCTTTCCTGGCAAGGTCCAGCCTTTGAACGGACTGTTGGTTGCCTTTGATGCAAAATGATCCACTGTCCACTGTTCTTTTTCGCCGAAGATTACCAGATCCGCCGGTGCTTCCGGTTCCACGCTTCCCGGCACCATCCGGTAAAATTCTGCGGGATTCTTACTCATCAGTTTCATAAGATCCATCAGCGTAATATATCCTGGCTCCACCAATGAATAGATACCAAGTGCCAATGAGGTCTCAAGTCCGGTGATACCACTGGGTGCCTGTGCCATCGGTTTTGCTTTTTCTTCTTCACTGTGCGGCGCATGATCTGTCACAATCATATCAATAGTTCCATCCTGGATACCTTTGATGATCGCCTGTCTGTCTTCTTCTGTCCGCAGAGGCGGATTCATCCGTGCCAATGTGCCATATTTCAGCACCGCTTCTTCCGTCAATGTGAAATGATGCGGCGTTGCCTCTGCATGAACATCTGCTCCCAGCATCTTAGCCAGACGCACCAGCTCCACAGAATTCTTTGAACTGATATGTTGGATACAGACAGAAGCGCCGGTATGCAGTGCCAGCATACAATCTCTTGCCACCATCACATCTTCTGCTGCTCTGGCAGCACCACCGTATCCGATCTGCTCTGCCACTTTTCCTTTGTGCACTCCCGGCTCACTCATCAATGCCGGATCTTCCTCATGGAAAGCCAACGGAAGGCCCAATGCCTTCGCCTGCTCCATAGCCTGCACCAGCAGCTTTTCATCCATCAGCGGGATTCCATCATCGGTAAAGCCAGCTGCTCCCGCATCTGCCAGTGCCTCCATATCCACCAGTTCTTTGCCCTGAAGTCCTTTTGTGATAGCCGCCGCCTGCAGCACATGGATCGGTGTCTGCTCCCCTTTTTCCTGCACATAGGAAAGTGTTTCCAGATTATCTACCACCGGCTTTGTATTTGCCATGCAGACTACGGTGGTAAATCCGCCACGGGCTGCTGCTGCCGCACCAGTCTCAATATCTTCCTTATAAGTAAGGCCTGGATCGCGAAAATGCACATGGGCATCCATCAGTCCCGGTGCCACCACAAGTCCTGTTGCATCGATCACTTCCGCATCTGCCGGAACCTTCAGAGCTTTACCAGTCTCCACGATCTGGGAACCTTCGATCATCACATCCATGATCTCGTCCACTTCCCTCACCGGATCTATTACTCTGCCTCCTCGAATCAATAACATGTCTTCATCCTCCAAGTGTCTGGCTGCTGTATGGCAGCAACCTTTTTCTACCTCTTATGATACCGCAGGTTTTTCCTGTGGGCAAGGAGGATTATG